>JAUXGW010000008.1 GCA_030621865.1 Actinomycetes bacterium | reverse complement strand
CCGGTCAGGCGGAGGCTTCGGCGGAATCCGGTTCGGCGGGATCTGGCCGGTAGAACAGCGCCAGCGTCCCGAACCCTGCGAGCAGTCCGAGCCCTGCGGAGATTCCAAAACCAGTCCATCCGCTGAGAGTGTCCTCGATACCGAGCAGTCCGTCGATGGAGTAGGCACCTCCGCCGAGTGTGCCGACAGCGATTGCGACGAGTCCGATGACAACGTTGTATTCCCAGCCGTCCTTGAACACGAAGAACTCACCTCTGTGTGTGAACCAGGCCACTACCATCACGCCGACCATTCCGGCAGCGGCAAAGGGAGTCAGCAGGCCGAGGGTCATCAGGATTCCGGTGCCCGTTTCGGTGAGGGCGGCTGCCCAGGCGTTTAGCTTGCCGGGCTTCATTCCCATCGACTCGAACCAGCCGGCGGTTCCTTCGATGCGTCCGCCCATGAAGAGCTTCTGATAGCCGTGGGCAAAGAGCATGGGTCCGAGGGCGATCCGCAGGATCAATACTGCGATGTCCAGATCGGTACCGGATGACTGTGCCAACAGTGAACTCATGGTCGCGATTCTAATCCCTACACCTGAGGAGTCGTCAGACCGAGGGCCGGCCGGCGCCCATCCGATCGCGCGTTGGGGACCCTCTGGTCGACCAAAGACCACGAATTCCCTGCACTCCCGCCATCAGTCGACTTCGTTTCGCAAGGGTTTGCTCCGGTAACCTGCTTGCCACGAGCGTGGAACATTCGTCCCGGCAACGGCGGGCCGAATCCCACCGCCCGGACACATGCGACCGTGGAGGCTGCCGTGGCCCAGGAGGCCCAACCGACACTTGCCGGAGATTTTGAATCCGCAAGCGAAGAAGACTGGCGTGACGCCGTGGACAAGGCCCTCAAGGGGGGATCCTTCGAGCGACTGGTCACCACCAGCGCCGATGGCATCGAGGTTCAGCCCCTCTACACCGACGGACCCGATGAATCGATTACCGGCGCGCCCGGTTCAGCGCCCTTCACCCGGGGATTCACGACTGCTGGTGGAACCGACGGCGCCTGGGATGTTCGTAGTGAGGTCTCCGTGAGTGACGTGGGCGAGTTCAATCGAATCGTACTCCGGGAGCTCGAGCGCGGAGCGACTTCACTACTGCTGTCCGGTCCGGTGATACAGGAACGGGCGACGCTGGAGGGGGCACTCGATGGAGTGTTTCTGGATCTGGCCCGAATGGTTCTGAAACCGATGGGTCCTTTCGGCAATCCGGCTGGGCTGCTCGCCGAACTCTGGGAATCCAGGGGTATTTCACCCGAGGCTGCACTCGGAAACTTCGGAGCCGATCCGCTCGGGTTTCTGGCGGTCAACGGTCAGCTCTGGGCGCCGGTGGATGACGTGCTGGCCGAACTTGGTGAGCTCGCCAGAGTGACGTCCGAGAAATACCCGTTGGTCCGGGCCGTCACCATCGACGCCACTGCGTACGCAGAGGCAGGCGGCAGTGAAGGTCAGGAGTTGGCCGCGATGCTGTCCACGGGTGTGGCCTACCTCCGCGCGATGCAGAGTGCAGGAATGAGTGCCGCGGGCGCCGGCCGATCCATCGAGATCGTCCTGGGAGCAGATGCCGACTTCTTCACCACGATGGCCAAGGTCAGGGCGGCCAGGCGGTTGTGGTCCACCATGGCGAGTGCCTGTGGGATCGACTCGTCGGACGTTCCTCCCGCGATCACCGTGCGGACCCTCGATCGCATGATGACCAGGCATGATCCGTGGGTGAACATGCTTCGGGTCACCTCCGCCAGCTTTGGAGCGATTCTGGGCGGTGCCGATTCGGTGATCAGCCGACCTTTCGATTCCCGGTGGGGAGATCCCGTGGAGTTGTCCCGGCGCATGTCGCGCAACACCCAGCTTCTGCTCGGCGAGGAATCAGGCGGCGGGCGAGTCGTCGATCCCGCCGGTGGCTCCTGGTATGTCGAAACCCTGACCGAGGAACTGGCTCAGGTTGGCTGGGAGTTGTTCCGTGTTCTCGAAGGTGCCGGTGGAATGCCGGGGATCCTTCTGGATTCAACTTTCCAGCAGCGCATCTGGGAGGTCCGCGAGAATCGCCTGGACGCGGTGTCGCACCGCAGGCAACCGATCACGGGAGTGTCGGAGTTCCCCGACATTTCCGAAGAACCCCTGGCTGACCGTTCCGCAGCTGACTCGGCAGACTCCAGCACCGATCCAGCCGTTACCTGCGATCCGCTCACCCCAGTGCACTGGAGTGAGGGTTTTGAAGGTCTGAGGGACGCCGCCGAGGTCGGTTCTCGACCAACGGTGTTCCTGGCGAACCTCGGTCCCGTGGCAACCCACACTTCCAGAGCCACCTTTGCCAAGAACTTCTTCTCCGCAGGCGGTTTCGCGGGAGTGACCACAGAGGTGGGATCGACCACCGGTTTCCAACCCGACGAACAACTCGCAGGGGACTTCTCGGACAGCGGGGCAAAACTCGCGTGCATCTGTTCATCCGACGCGGAGTACGCGGCCTCTGCGGTGCAAGCCGCGAAGATCCTGAAATCCGCTGGTGCTGACCGCATCTACCTGGCCGGCAAGCCGGGTGACGATGAGTCAGAACTCAGCGCCGCGGGTGTTGACGAATTCATTCATGTGGGTGTGGATGCCTTGGCGATCCTGACGGATGCCCACGAGCAGATCGGAACACTCTGATGAGCGATGAGGCTGCGGTGAGCAGCGAAGATACTGCGATGGGCAGCGACGACCCGGTGAGCAGCCGGTTGTCCGTGCCCGACTTCTCCTCCATGGAGCTTCCGTCGCCACATCCGGAACCGGCCAGAGCCGTCGAGGGTGAGGCTTTCACGATTCCCGAAGGCATCGAGGTGAAGCCCAGCTACGGACTCGACGATCGCGACGGTCTGGACTTCCTGGAGACCTATCCGGGAATTGCGCCGTTCCTGCGCGGACCGTATTCAACGATGTACGTGAACCAGCCGTGGACTGTTCGCCAGTACGCCGGGTTCTCCACTGCGGAGGATTCCAACGCCTTCTACCGCCGCAACCTTGCCGCCGGTCAGAAAGGATTGTCGGTGGCGTTCGATCTGCCCACCCACCGTGGATACGACTCCGACAATCCGCGGGTGGCAGGCGATGTCGGCATGGCCGGCGTGGCCATCGACTCGATCTACGACATGCGTGTTCTCTTCGACGGCATACCGCTCGAGCGGATGTCGGTGTCGATGACCATGAACGGCGCCGTGCTCCCGATCATGGCGCTCTACATCGTGGCGGCCGAAGAGCAGGGTGTGAAGCCGGAGCAACTCACCGGGACGATACAGAACGACATTCTCAATGAGTTCATGGTTCGCAACACCTACACCTATCCGCCGGCGCCTTCGATGCAGGTGATCGCCGATATTTTCAGTTACACCGCGGCCAGGATGCCCAAGTTCAACTCGATCTCGATCTCCGGCTACCACATGCAGGAAGCCGGAGCGACGGCTGACATCGAGTTGGCCTACACCCTTGCTGACGGCCTGGAATACGTGAAGGCGGGGATCGGCACTGGCATGACCGTGGACGAGTTCGCTCCCCGTCTCAGTTTCTTCTGGGCCATCGGAATGAACTTTTTCACCGAGATCGCCAAGATGCGCGCAGCACGTCTGCTTTGGGCGAAGCTGATGAAGGAACGGTTCAACCCCTCCAACCCCAAGTCGCTGAGCTTGCGGACCCACTCACAGACTTCCGGCTGGTCGCTTACGGCACAGGACGTCTACAACAACGTGATGCGGACCTGTGTTGAGGCGATGGCCGCAACCCAGGGACACACGCAGAGCCTCCACACCAATGCCCTCGACGAGGCGCTGGCCTTGCCAACCGACTTTTCGGCCCGAATAGCCCGCAACACCCAGTTGTTCCTTCAGCACGAATCCGGGACGACGAACGTGATCGACCCCTGGGGTGGCAGTTATTTCGTGGAACGCCTCACGGCCGACATCGCCGACAAGGCACTTCGCCTCATTGAAGAGGTGGATGAACTCGGGGGAATGGCGGCGGCGATCGAGGCCGGTATCCCGAAGTTGCGGATCGAGGAGGCAGCGGCGAGAACCCAGGCCCGAATCGACTCCGGCCGCCAGACCGTTCTTGGTGTCAACAAATACCGACTCGACGAGAACGAACAGATCGACGTTCTCAAAGTGGACAACACTGCGGTGCGCGAAGGCCAGATCCGCAAACTCGAGCGACTCCGCGCGGAACGCGACTCCGATGCCGTGGAGTCCGCTCTGCAAGCATTGACGAACTGTGCTGACGGCCGAGGTGGCAACCTTCTGGATCTGGCCGTTGATGCAGCGAGAAAGATGGCAACCGTGGGTGAAATGTCAGACGCACTCGAGAAGGTATTCGGACGCCACCGTGCCGAAATCCGATCCATCTCCGGGGTATACCAGAGCGAGCTTGGGTCCGCCGGGGAGGTTGACGAAGTTCGGGCGATGGTGGAGTCCTTCGAGGCGAAGGAAGGTCGTCGTCCGCGGATCCTGCTGGCAAAAATGGGTCAGGACGGTCACGATCGCGGGCAGAAAGTGGTTGCCACCGGGCTTGCCGATCTTGGCTGGGACGTGGACATCGGCCCCTTGTTCCAGACACCCGCGGAGGTGGCTCGTCAGGCGGTCGAGGCTGACGTTCACGTAGTTGCGGCCTCGTCACTGGCGGCCGGCCACTTGGTGTTGGTCCCTGAACTGAAGGCTGCCCTGGCCGACCTCGGACGACCGGACATAGCGGTCGTGGTTGGTGGAGTGATCCCGCCCCAGGACTACGACGAACTCTATGCCGCAGGGGCTGAGGCAATCTTTCCTCCGGGTACCGTGATTCACGAATCAGCTCGCGAACTGCTGGAGAAACTCTCCGCCGACTGATTGGTTTGCTCAGTCTGGTTCGGCTTGACGGCGAGCAGGTGGAGGGCAAGGCGCGTTTGAGGTACCCGACGTGGCCGGCCGTGTCAGAGTTGGGGATGGCCGTTGCATTCCGTTCCCACAAGGAATGGGTCTTCGATTCCGAACCTGACGAACTCTGGGATCTGATCACTCGCACGCAGGACTATCAGGCGTGGTGGCCCTGGCTGCGGGGATTCGAAACCTCCGATGGATTCCGGCAGCACTCCCGGTGGGAGTGTCAGGTCGCCCCGCCATTGCCCTATGTGGTCCGGTTTGCGATCTCCTTCGACGAGGTTCAACCGGCTGAACGTGTTCGGACCACGGTTTCCGGCGATGTTCGAGGTGTTGCGGAATTGAAACTGAGCTCGAATGGTGGTGGCTCCGTGGCCACCCTGAGCTCGGAGTTGGCACCCGCGAACGTGTTGTTGCGGCGTGTGGCCTCGGTTGCGCGGCCGCTTGTGGAGTGGGGCCACGATTGGGTTCTCGACACCGGACTGCGTCAATTCCTGGAGCACTCCCGGGCGCTCTGAACGAGTCAGCTCACCTACGGAGGCAGCGTCGCGCCGCCACGTCCACATCCACAACGCTTGGGGTGATCGAAGCCTGAGGGGGCTTGGCTACTCTCCGCCGCTCTGGGTCTTGACCAGTTCGATCAGGTTGCCGATCGTCATGTTCACGTCGGAGAGGTGTGTGCCCCACTCGGGTGTGAGTCGCCCACCCACATCAGCTGGACGTGCGTCGCCCTCCTGACGTGTGTTCGTTATCTGTAGCCAGTCAACATCTTCACTGGACACACATTCGGAGACCAGCAGGCCTTCGTAGTGGACCCACGGAGTGGTCACCGCCACGGTCTCGGTACCGCCCGCTCCGTAGTAGGAACTGAGGGGACCCGACCCGCCGGCGAGATGTGCCGGATTGGTGCACAGGACGCGCGCTCCATCCTCGGGGTCACGACGGCCGAAAAACGAACTCTCCGGGGGCGGTTCATCCTCATAGAAGGTGGCGAAGGAGATCACGCAGCCGGTCTGATCCGGGGATTCACACGGTGGGATGTTTGCGAATTCCGGGTCACCCTCGCTGTCGGAACGCACCGAAGTGCCGATCATCATCGTGGAGAGCAACTGTGCACGGACCTCATCTTCGTCGTCGATCTGTTCCGACACCAGGGTCCGCATCATTCCCGATCCCTGGGAGTGGCCAACGAGAACGAACGGCTTCCCGTCGTTGTCCTCGGCCATGTAATGCGCAAAGGCGGCCTCGACGTCGGCATACGCGAATTCGGCCGGGGCCGGTTCCGAGCTGTCAGCGGCTTCCTCGGGTTCCTCGTCCCCTTCGTCTTCGGAGGATCCGGATTCATCGTTTTCCTCTGCCTGGCGTTCTTCGATCCGGTCAAAGAGGGCGCCGAGCGGAATGGACCGGTACATGGGCGCATACACGTTGCACACCTCGGCGAATCGGGCGATCTGGTTGTGTGCCATGGCAGCTTCCGAGTCCGGCACGAGATCGGAGTTCTCTCCCGGGTCGGTGGAACTGGTCGGATAGAGATAGAAACAGTCCACGGGTGCATCCACCAGGGGTTCGAACGGTTCGACGGTGGTAGTGCCGTCGGCAGCTATCAGGGTGGCGTCAAGATCGATGTCACAGGCGTCGCCATCGACTGCTGGGTGGCAAAGCCATATGGACTGGTCGGAATAGTCGGCGTCACTGACGTACTCGGCTTCCTCGGGCGCTTCGTCGCTCCCCGTGGTCTCGGAGGTCTCCTCCTCGTTTTCCGAGGTGGAACCGGAGTCATCTGAGGAGGTGCAGGCTCCCGCGAACAACACCAGCACAGCGAAGGCTCCGAGCAGTCGCTGCCGACTCATTCGTGATGTGGACAACGGCAGTGATCTCATGAGCGGCAGTTTGCCACCCGAATCCTGTTGGTACCCATCGGGAGTCAATCATTGCCGCCGACCAGCCGCGGGTAATCTCGCCGGTGATGACAGTTGTTCTCGGAGTTCCCGAGTATGTCGAAGGTGTGCTCGCCCGAGACCCTGCGGTGCTCGCACGCGCGATCACGCTTGTGGAGTCGCGCAACATCGAGCACCGTGGGGTTGCCCAGAAGGTGCTCAAGGACCTCCTCCCTCACACCGGTGGTTCCCACCGTGTGGGGATCACCGGCGTTCCGGGTGTCGGCAAGAGCACCTTCATCGATCAGCTCGGGGTGAACCTCACAGCCCGGGGACTCAGCGTCGCCGTGCTGGCCGTGGATCCCACCAGCTCGAGAACTGGCGGTTCGATTCTTGGCGACAAGACGCGAATGGAGCGCCTGGCGGTTGATCCTGATTCGTTCATCCGACCTTCACCGGCTGGGGACACCCTTGGTGGAGTCGCCAGGGCCACAAGGGAGACGATCCTGATCTGTGAGGCCGCCGGCTTCGATGTGATCCTCGTGGAAACGGTGGGTGTCGGCCAATCTGAGCACATGGTGTCGCAGATGGTCGATTTCTTCCTTGTGTTGATGCTCGCCGGCGCCGGCGACGAACTCCAGGGCATCAAGAAGGGCATTCTCGAGTTGGCCGACATGATCGCCGTGAACAAGGCCGATGGCGACAATGTCGCTGCGGCTGAGCGGGCTGCGGCTGACTATCGGATGGCAGTGCACCTGATGTCGCCGGCCACGGAGACCTGGATTCCTCCGGTGGTCACCTGCTCGGGTTTGGACAATTGGGGTCTGGATGAACTCTGGGGAGAGATCGAGTTACACCGCCAGAAGATGGGCGCCACCGGTGAACTGGATCAGAAGCGACGTGATCAGCAGGTCGGCTGGATGTGGTCGATGCTCGAGAGTCGACTGCATGATGATCTGGCCTCCCGTGGAGACATCGCCGAGTTGCTGAAGGCAAGCGAGGCCAGCGTTCGCAGTGGTGACACCACTCCCACCGCCGCGGTCGACGAAATCTGGGCCAACTACCGATCTTCGACCTGAACGTCGGAGGGGCTCCCTCAGTCGGCTCCCGTTCGGCCTGAGTCCGCCTTGCGGAGATTGCTTTGTCGTATCGATTTCAGTCCGATCGCCAGCAGGGTGAGTCCCGTCATCGGCAGGACGAACACTCCCATCACCACTCCGAACGGATGGGTCAGTCCGCTGCCTGTGGCATCGAGCACAATGAACGTCAGGTACGCGACGTAGAAGGCGAACAACACCGCACCTTCCCACCGACGGATGATGAAGCCATCGAAGAAGATGGGCAGGCACGCCACTGCCACCGCGAGCATCACCGGCATGTCCAGCCGGAGGGCGTCATCGGGGATCGCCAGCCCGTCGGGTGCCAGAAATGCAGTCAGGCCGAGGACTGCCAGCAGGTTGAATATGTTGGAGCCGATCACGGTTCCCACCGCCAGGTCACCTTTGCCTTTGCGGGCAGCCACCAGCGAGGTGGCCAACTCGGGAGCACTGGTGCCAAAGGCGACCACGGTGAGAGCGACCACAAGATCCGAGACGCCCAGGGAGTTGGCGATTTCCGAAGCCGAATCCACGAGCCAACTCGCCCCGATCGCCAAGGCCACAACTCCGCCCACGATCTGGGTGATCTCTCTGGGCAAGGTGACAACCTGGATGCCGTCCGGCGGTTCCGGGTCCGAAACACTTTCCGATCTGGCTCTTCTGACGGTCCAGATGACGTATACCACGATCCCGCTGAACAGCACCGCGCCTTCAAGGCGACCGAGGTAGCCGTTGAGTGACATGACGAACACCACGAGGGTGGCCAGGATCATGATTGGAACGTCGGTGCGCACAATTTGTCGGGCAACGTGAAGGGCTCCGCCCAGAGCGGCTGACAATCCAAGCACCATGAGGACATTCGTGATGTTGCTTCCGATCACGTTGCCCACGGCGATCCCGCTCTGGCCTTGCCAGGTTGAGCGGATGCTCACTGCCAGCTCGGGTGCGGCCGTGCCGAAGGCCACCACGGTCAGCCCTACGACCAGGGGCGACAATCCCGTGCGCACGGCCAGACTGCTGGCACCGCCGACCAGAAACTCGGCACCCGCCAGAAGCGCCACGAATCCGCCCACGAGTAGTACGTAGGTCAAGGCGGTTCGATGCTCAGGCCCGGACCCAGGTCTGGGTCACGGTTCCCACACTGGGGTCGGTGAACGTGAGCCGCAAGGTGTCACCGTCGACCGAGTACTCGAAAACGCCGTCGCCGACTCCGGTGGGAGCAGGCAGGCTGACTCCACCCATCTCGACACCACCCGTGGTGACGGTTTCTGAGATTGCCACGAGGCCGGGTTCTGTCACGGCCCATTTGCCGCTGCTCGTGACTGACCCCACAGCGGCGACTCCGCCGACGCTGCATGAGATGTCACCGGTGTTCGTGAATCCGGAATCTTCTCCGAACGTGAGCAGGAGCGCGCCACTGCACTCCATTCCGGCCACTCCACCGAGGTTCGCGGTGTTTGCATTGACGATGTCCTGAGCTCCAGCGGTCCAGGTTCCGACGAGATCACCTCCAGGTGCAGTGGTGGTGGTCTCTTCGGCGGTGGTGGTGGACTCTTCGGTGCTCTCCGTGTCGGTCGAGTCCGACGACGAAGCCGTGCTGTCGTCGCCGCCTCCGCCCGAGCACGCTGCGACGAACAACGCTGTCGTCACGAACGAAACGATCAACAGGATCCGTCTGCTTCCGTGGATTTGGCGACCCATGCGTTCATGCTCGCAGGTCGCCGGGCAAAGGTCGACACCAGTTCCAGAGCAGGTGAGCCGAGTGGTGCGCGAGGAGGGACTTGAACCCTCACATCCTTTCGGACACAGGAACCTGAATCCTGCGCGTCTGCCAATTCCGCCACTCGCGCGAGTGAACGGTCGATGGTAGCGCACAGTCTCGAGGCAGCCTCAACGCCGGCTCAACACAGCCTCCTTGCTGGATGGACCTTGCTGGATGGACCTCGATGGACACCGCCCCCTGCTGGCCATACGTAGCTTCAACCGTCGGCATCGGGGAGTTCCCATCAGGATCCCTCGGGGCGATTCCGTCACATGAGGCGTCTATCGTTTGGGCAATGGGTGTCCGTGGCTTTGAGAGCCGTCTCGAACAAGCTGTTGAAGGCGCCTTCTCGCGCGTGTTCAAGAGCACGGTCAAACCTGTGGAATTCGGACGGAAGCTCGAACGCGAAATGGACAACAATCGATCTGTGTCGGTGGGTGGCAGCACCATCGTTCCGAACCAATTCAGCTTCTTCCTGTCCCCGGAGGATCGTGAACAACTCGAGCCGATCTCCCAGACGCTCACGCGGGAACTCGCCGATGCGGCAAGGGAACATGCTCGGGATGAGGGATATGCGTTTGTTGGTGGTGTTGAGGTCCAGCTGATCACGGACGAATCACTTCGCAAGGGGGTTCTGCGTGTGGAGGGTATGTTCCACGAGTCCGATGGTGCTTCGCCACCCGGATCGTTGCGGCTTTCAACCGGGGACCGGGTTCCATTGGGAGAATACGTGGTCTCGGTTGGCCGCCAGAGTGACTGCACGATTGTGCTGGCTGATCCCAACGTGAGCCGCCATCATGCCGAGATCCGCCCGACGGGCACGAACTTCCAGGTTGCCGATCTCGGATCGACCAACGGCACCAAGGTGAACGGTGTGAAGCTGAACGCCGCCCACATCCTCTCCGATGGTGACGAGATCAGGTTCGGAAACACGGCTGTCACCTTTGAAGCGTCCTAGGGTCATGTGATGCCGGAGCAGCTGCTCACCGTTCTGAAGTTGTGCCTCCTCGCATTGTTGTATCTGTTCTTCCTGCGCGTTCTTCGAGCGGTTTGGGCTGAGGTCACTCCGCCCAAGGTCGCCCCCGAATCGGCCGCTGTTCCGCCGCCTTCGAAACCACCGAAGATCAAGTCGGTTCGGTCAAGCAAGAAAGGGTCGGTCCCGACGAAGCTGACAGTGGTGGAGCCGGTGGCGCGGGCCGGCTCGGATTACCCCCTTGGTGAGGACCTCACGTTGGGACGGGCCCCCGGGTGCTCGGTGGTTCTCGATGAGCAGTACGTGTCCCAAGTGCATTCGCGTGTGTTTCAGCGAGACAGTTCGGTGTTTGTGGAGGACCTCGGTTCAACCAACGGAACCTGGCTCAATGGCGTGAGAGCCGTGGGGCAGATGCATGCCCGGCCCGGTGATCGAATTCAGATCGGCAACGTCATTCTGGAGTTCCGATGATCCGTCTGGAGATCGGTTCCACTTCGGAGGTCGGGCAGGTTCGAGATGCCAACGAGGACTCGTATCTGGCCGCGGACGGTCTGGCTGTCGTTGCTGATGGAATGGGCGGCCACCGTGCTGGAGAGGTTGCCTCGCAAGCCACTGTGGAAGTCCTGTCAGCGGTTGAGGGCAACCGTTCACTCGACGACCTGGTCCGGGCAGTCCATCGGGCGAATCGGGAAGTTTCCGAGCAATCCGCACAGGACCCCGATCTGCTCGGCATGGGGACCACGGTTTGTGTGGTCGGCCTGGTCCGCCGCGACGACCGGGACGAGGTCGCGGTTCTCAATGTTGGAGACAGCCGCGTCTACTTGATGGCCGGCGGCGCCATGACCCAACTGACCGAGGACCATTCCCTGGTGGAGACACTGGTTCAGGAGGGCCGCATAACCGCGGAGGATGCGGTGGATCACCCGCAGAAGAACGTTCTCACCAGAGCCCTTGGCGTGGAGCCATTGGTGGTGGTCGATGCCTGGCTGCTGGAACCCCGCGAAGGTGACCGCCTGCTCCTGTGCAGTGATGGCCTGACCAACGAACTCGATGACGTCCGGATATCAGAGATCCTTGCCGCAGAAGATGATCCAGAGGTGGTGTCGAGGCGACTGGTGGCGGAAGCTGATGCCTCGGGCGGCCGCGACAACATCACAGCGGTGGTGGTCGACGTTGCGGGAAGCGACACCGAGAGAGCGCCGGTCGGCGACCGCTGCCGCCGGATCACGACACCGGCAGTCGATCTCTCGGATGAGCATGGTCCGCACACCGAAACGGTTCTGGCCGTTGTTGCCACTCCGGAGCCGGCCGATGCTGGATCAGCCGACCAGAACGAGAGCCCGGAGCCCGCTGAGTCAACCGAGACCGACCTACCAGCACCGTCGGACCCTTCCGCATCGGTCGACGGTGATCCGGAGATAGCGGCGCTCGCCGGTGGCGCTTCTGACGGCCAGGAGGACTCCTCCTCGGCAAAGGCGGAATCTGCGAGAGCCAACCGTTGGCGGACCGCGGCGTTTGTGTTGGCGCTTTTCGGAATCATGGCTCTGGCCGTCGGTGCCATCGCGTTCACGTCGAGACAGGGCTGGTACGTGTCGGAGGACGACGACGGTTTCCTGGCTCTCTACCAGGGCACTCCGGTGCTCTGGATCCATCCCACCGAAATTGAAACGACAGATTTGTCGGTGGCCGACATGACCCCGTCCGACAGCGCTGTGGTGCGTGAGGGAAGCACTTTCAGCACTAAGGCAGCCGCAGTGCGGCGACTCGAGAACTTCAACACCACCACTACTTCGACTACTACGACCACTACAACCACCACAACCACCACAGCCCGGCCGCCGACCACCGCGGCTGCCACACCCGGTCCGTGACTGTTCCCACCAGAGCCGCAAGCGAAGATGCGGTCGCCCTGGTTTCGGGTCGTAGACGTACCACCGAACTTGGACTGTTGATCCTGGCGTTCATCGTGATCGTCGGGCTCTACGCACTTGCGAGCTTGGGACGCAACGCTTCCGTTCCGGCCAACATCGGCCCATTTCTGGCAGCGGTACTGGCTCTGGTCCTGGTGGCTCACCTTGTGGTTCGCAGGGTGGCTCCCGCAGCGGACGCACTGTTGTTGCCTTTGGCGGCGCTTCTCAACGGGATGGGTTACGTGTTCATTGCCCGCCTCAACGATGACCTCGCCGGGCTCCAGGCCGCCTGGACCGCCGCAGGGATCACCTGTTTCGTGCTCACGCTGGTTCTGGTGAGGGACATCAAGGTTCTCCAGCGGTATCGGTACACCTTTGGGTTGATCGGCGTTTTGCTCCTGTTGATGCCACTGCTGCCGGTGTTCGGGAATGAGATCAATGGATCCCGGATCTGGGTGAGTCTCGGCCCCGTCGGATTTCAGCCGGGTGAGTTCGCCAAGATTGCGCTGGCGATTTTCTTTGCCGGCTACCTGCAGGAAAACCGCGAACTGTTGAGCGTGGCCACGTTCCGATTGGGCCCATTGAGCATTCCCGATCCGAAACACTTTGCGCCGATTCTCCTCGCCTGGGGAGTGGCGCTGGCGGTGATGATATTCCAGCGAGATCTGGGCTCGGCGCTGCTGTTCTTCGTGTTGTTCGTGGTGATGCTGTGGGTCGCCACGGGTCGGGCGGCATATCTGGTTGCCGGGTTCATCCTGTTCGCAGCGGGCGCAGCACTGGCCTACCGCCAGTTCAGCCACGTTCAACAGCGAGTTGAGATCTGGCTCGACCCGTGGACGGATCCGCAGGGCGTCGGGTATCAGATCGTTCAGTCGGTCTACGCGTTGTCCTGGGGTGGGGTTGTCGGCACGGGGCCGGGTCTGGGGATTTCCGGGCGCATTCCATTCGAGGAGACCGACTTCATTTTCGCGATCATCGCTGAGGAACTGGGGCTGCTCGGATCAACTGCGGTGCTGTGCGCATTCCTGCTGATGGTAGGTAGTGGATTGCGAATAGCCCGTCGTTGCAGTGACAGCTTCGGGTCTCTGCTGGCAGTTGGTCTGACCACGTTGATCGGAGTCCAAGCCTTCATCATCGTCGGTGGAGTCATTCGCCTGCTGCCTCTCACGGGCATCACCCTGCCGTTTGTCAGCTACGGCGGATCCTCCCTGGTTGCCAACTACGTGCTCCTGGCACTGCTGTTGAGGATCTCCGATGGGGCGTCAAGGCGAGTGCCCCAGCCGGTGCTGGCCCGATGAATCGCCAGATCCGTCTCCTCGGCGCAGGCATTCTGATCATGTATGTCGCGCTGTTCCTGAAGTTGAATCAAGTGCAGTTCTTCCAGGCGCATGAGATCAACGATCGGCCGGAGAACACCCGCGCTCTTCAGCGCGACTTCAACCAACCACGGGGAAGCATTGACTCCGCCGATGGGGCAGTTCTGGCCTTCAGCGAAGCGCGGCGAGAGGCACTCAGTTACCAGAGGGTGTATCCGGAAGGCGACCTTTTTGCGCATGTCACTGGTTACTACTCGTTCAACCTGGGTTCCGACGGCGTGGAACGTACGTACAACGACGATCTGGCGGGCAGGACGCCGGCGCTGGAACTGAATCAGCTCGACAGTCTGTGGACTGATGAATCCACCGAGGGTGACGTGGTGCTGACGGTGCGCAAGGACATACAGGGTGTTGCCAAGGACGCCCTGGACGGTCGACAGGGTTCTGTGGTTGCGCTGGATCCTCGCAGCGGGGAGATCTTGGCTCTCTATTCGAATCCAACCTACGATCCGAACCTGATTTCGAGCAATGACACCGAGAAGGCGGAGGATTCAAAGGGGCTCTATGGCCTCGCCGAAGGTAAACCTCTGTTGGCACACACCTACAGGGAGCGATACTTCCCGGGTTCAACCTTCAAGGTTGTAACCGCTGCCGGCGGTCTCACCCAGGGAACCGTTACGGAGACCGAACCCGCATATCCGGTGGTCAGGCAGTACACACCGCCACTGACGAACCGGCCGATCTTCAACTTTGGGCAATCGGAATGTGGAGGGACCCTGTTCACGATTCTGGCCAAGAGCTGCAACTCGTCATTCGCCCAGATGGCGGTTGAACAGGTCGGCGATGACGGAATGATCGATGCCGCCGAATCTGCCGGATTCAATGACATTCCCCCACTGGATCTTCCGAATCCGGCCGAGTCCAGGTATCCCACTGACTTCGGTGCTGTCGTTTCCGAACCGGAGGGAAAGGCGCCGGTGGTCGAAGACGCGCCCCGACTGGCCCAGACCGGCATAGGTCAGAATGACGTTGCCGCCACGCCGTTGCAGATGGCGCTTGTGGCCGCAGCGGTGGCGAATGAGGGTGAGATCATGACTCCCCACGTCATGTCCACGATTCGTTCCCGCAATGGGGATGTGGTTGATCGGTTCGATCCGGAAATCTGGCGCACTGCATTCAACCCGAATGTCGCCGAGACCCTCCGGGAGGGAATGATTGGTGTGGTGGAGAACGGCACCGGCGCAGTCCTGCAGATTCCGGACGCCGAAGTCGGTGCCAAGACCGGAACGGCCCAGCTGGGAACGGAGCCA
Source organism: Actinomycetes bacterium (assembly GCA_030621865.1). Taxonomy (GTDB): domain Bacteria; phylum Actinomycetota; class Acidimicrobiia; order Acidimicrobiales; family Microtrichaceae; genus JAHRAZ01. The sequence continues at coordinate 18,044 of JAUXGW010000008.1, read as the reverse complement.
CCCACATCCCACGCCTGGATAATCGCATTTGCGGGGCCACCCTCCGAAGAACCCACAGTGGCAGTGGCTGTGATCGTCAACAACCTCGATGGAGGCTCGAGCCAGACCGGAGGCAGAGTTGCCGGACCGGTCGCCAAAGCTGTGATCGAATCGTCGTTGGCTGTGCGCTGATGCGGGATCTCGGCTCCATTGGCCTGCTCGGATCCCTTGGTTCCCTCAGAACCCTTGGCGGCGGAACGTCTGATCAACGCCGAGTGATGTCCGATTGGTCAGCTCGCCGACGCCTATCGTGTGGCTTGTATGGCTGACGAAGACCTCCGCGTTCTGGGGGGCCGATACGAGATTCACAATCGACTGGCCCGTGGAGGCATGGCCCAGGTATATCTGGCGACCGACCGGATGCTGGACCGGCCCGTGGCGGTGAAGGAACTCGTTCCGGAGTTCGCAGCGGATCCCACATTTGTGGAGCGATTCCGCCGCGAAGCCCAGGCCGCAGCAAGCCTTGCTCACGCCAACATCGTGGGTGTCTACGACTGGGGCGCCCACGACGGCACCTACTTCATCGTGATGGAGTACATCGATGGTCCGTCCCTGTCCCAGGTGATCCGACGCGATGGAGCACTGCACCCGCGCAGGGCCGCAGAAATCACCTCCGAAGTGGCCGCCGCTCTTGGATTTGCTCATGCTCGCGGCATCGTTCACCGCGACGTGAAGCCGGGCAATGTGCTCCTCACCGCCAGTGGGGACGCCAAGGTCACGGACTTCGGTATCGCCAGGGCATTGTCGTCGGTTGACGAAGACCTCACCCAGACCGGCTCGGTGATGGGGACTGCCACCTACTTCTCTCCGGAGCAAGCTCAGGGACTTCCGGTCGACCCGCGCTCGGACCTGTATTCACTCGGCGTGGTCTTCTACGAAATGGCAACGGGCCGCACGCCCTTCACGGGGAACTCACCACTCGCCATCGCGTACAAACACGTTCAGGATGAGCCGCCCGCTCCGAACACGATCATCCCTGATCTCCCGGATCCGGTGAACGCCATAATCATGAAGTTGCTCCGCAAGGATCCAGCGGAGCGGTACGCCACGGCGGAAGAACTCCGAGCTGACCTGGCGCGTTATGCGCGGGGTGAACCCACGAACGCCGAACGGGACATGACAGCACTCATGGTCGGTGCTCTTGCCGTCACAGCAGCGGCGGCAGCCGCAACCACCGTGCAGCCTTCGGTGGAGCCGCAGCCCGAGGAACTGGAAGAGGATGAGCCGACCAAGTCTCGAACAGCTTGGTTCTTGGCCGGTCTGTTCGTGCTGCTGGCGTTGCTCGCTGGATTCCTGTTCTGGTTGGCGAATGACCTCAGCGAGTCCCAGGTCACGGTGCCCGATGTGATCGGCCTGAAGGTTGTCGACGCGCGTGAAACGCTCGAACAAGACGATTTCAAGGTGGAGGTCGTCGACGATCCGGAATCCGATGTGGAACCGGGTCGGGTCACCGATCAGGATCCGAGGGAAGGCACTGAAACAGACAAGGGTTCGACCGTGGTCCTCACCGTGAGCGGCGAGCCCGAGCTCGTGGCCGTTCCGGACATCTCGAACATGCCGGAGGCGGAAGCCCAACGGATTCTGGCCGAAGTCGGCCTTCGCTGGACTGTGGAATCCATTGAAGACCCGGACCGTGAGCCAGGCATCGTTTCAGGTCAGGATCCCCCGCCCGGAACCGAGGTGGAAGTTGACTCCTCGGTGAAGATGTTCGTTTCCAAGGGAGCGGGGGAAGAGACAGTCCCCGATCTGACAGGTTCCACGCTCGCTTCTGCCCAGTCCGAACTGCAGCGGCTTGGATTCCTCGTCGGTGGTCCAATCGAGGAGTCGAGTTCGTCAGTGTCCTCGGGCCGCGTGATTCGGACGGACCCTTCCGCCGGTTCGTCAGTGGCCAAGGGCTCAACCGTCACCGTGGTTGTGTCCAGTGGTTCCCAGACCGTGAGTGTTCCGGACGTGCGCAATCAAGAAGAGGCGACGGCCGTGCAGACTTTGTCCAACAGTGGATTGAAATCCACGGTGACCACCCAGACCGTGCCTCCGGGTGACCCTGCAGTTGGGCGGGTTCTGTCACAGAACCCCACCGGTGGTACCAACGTGACGGTTGGCTCCACAGTGAAGCTTCTGGTGGGCGTGGCGGGTTCAACCACCAGCTCGTCATCAACCACTACCTCCTCCCCCTGACATGGGGTGGCCGCGCGGAACCGTGGCAGTGGTCACAGCGCTCCTCGTGGCCACTGGTGGAGCCCTTCTTTTCGGGCTCTCACCCACGCTTCATCCCGTTGATGCGATTCTGGGTCGTGCTCCGATCGTCGTCGTTCCGGATCTCGGTGGTCTGGCCCAGCCCCGCGCTGAGGCGGATCTGGAGTCAGTGGGATTGACCAGCGAAATCTCCACAGCGTTCAGCCTGACCGCACCGCGTGGTGCGGTGATTTCCCAAGATCCCGCGCCGGGAGTCGAGGTGCGAGCGGGCACCAGAGTCGAGGTCGTCGTCAGCGCCGGCATCACGAGGGTGGAGATGCCCGACGCGGTCGGCAGACCGATCACGGAAGTGGCCCCAGTGCTCGAGGAAGCTGGTGTGGAGTTCTCGGTGGAAGAGATCCTCAATGAGGAGTTCGCCGCGGGATTTGTGATCGAACAGACTCCAGAACCCGGCAAGGTCGTCACGGCCTCCGACGCAGTGCGTTTCGTGGTGTCCATCGGTCCGGTTCCCCGGGAGGTTCCAGACATCCTCCGATTGTCGGGTGAGGGAGCGGCCTACGCGCTGGGTGTGGCCGGCCTCGTTGCCGGGGATGTGTCCGAACAGGAATCCGATGAAGAGCCGGGAGTGGTTCTGGAGACCTCTCCGTCAGCGGGCGAAATCGTGGAACGGGATTCAGCGGTGAACCTGGTCGTTTCGGCCGGGGGTGCACCCGTGATGATTCCGGATCTGGTTGGGTCGCCGCAACAGGATTCTGTGGACCTTCTGCAGGCGGCGGGGCTTGTGGCCAGCGTGATCAACGCTGAAGCAACTCCCGGGGTGGTGTCCGCGCTGGATCCGGCTGCCGGCACCGAGGTCCCCGGCGGGACAGTGGTGAAGATCGATGTGTCCCGTGGCTGAGAAACAACCTCGGGTTACCGAGATCGGCCGGCCAGAGGACGTGGACGGTCGCCGTCATCCGGTGGCCACTGGAATCGCGATGGTCAGCTTGCTCCTGGTGCTGATCCTCACGTGGATCGGCTTCACCTCGGCGATGGGCGATGCGGACAGACGGGTTGAGATCACCGATGTCGAGGTTCCGGTCTTGTGGGGCGCCACGGAGGATGAGGCTCGAAAGATGGTGGAAGGTTCAGGTCTCATCATGGTCGTTGAGGAGATTCCGAACGATGTGTTCCCGGCCGGCGTGGTGTTCTCGCAACGGCCGATTGCCGGCGCGATTCTGGAAGAGGGCTCACCGATAGTAGCGACGGTTTCCACCGGAGCCGCCGGTCCGATCGTTCCTGAAACCGTCGGTCAGCAGGCCGCTGAAGCTTCCGCGCTGGTGGCGGCCAACGGACTGAAATCGGAGACGGAATCGGTGTATTCAGAGGAAGTTCGCGTGGGCGAGGTTGTGTCCTCGAGTCCCCGGGCGGGTGAGCGCAGTGGTCCTTCTGGAACCGTGGTGTTGAAGGTTTCGACCGGCCCGGCGCCCCGCACCATCCCTGCCGCCGAGGGACTACCCGCAGTGGAGGTGCTCCAGACACTGGGGAGACTCGAACTCGTTCCGGTCGTCACCCACAGTTATGAACCCGACACGGAAATTGGAACCGTGTTGTCCACAAGTCCCGCTGCTCAAAGCAGCGTTCAGCGCGGCTCCGATGTGAAGTTGGTGGTGTCTTCGCCGGAACCGACTGTGCGTGTGCCCGGCGTGACAGGTCTGCTCGAGGAAACCGCGGTGGAAGCGCTGGAAGCGGCGGATCTCCAGGCGCTGGTGCGCCGAGTCCGCATTCCGCCCGGCGACACGCGCAACGGACGTGTCATCTCCCAGGGAATCATCGTGGATTCAGATGTTCCGGGTGCCACACCTGTGGAGATCGTGATCGGAGTCGACCCGACTCCTCCGGCGCCCACGACGACGTCCACCGTGGCCCCGCCCTAGTACACGTAATCGGTGCCGCGCCCCCGTCAGCCTGTTGAGCAGGAGTTCAGGAAGTTCGAGATCATCTCGTGGCCGGCCACGGTGAGCACGGATTCCGGGTGGAACTGAACTCCCTCCACCGGCAGCTGCTTGTGCCGAAGACCCATCACCAACCCGTCGTCGGTTTCGGCCGTGATCTCCAACAAGTCAGGAACGGAGGTTCGTTCCACGATGAGCGAGTGGTAGCGCGTGGCTTCGAGGGGATCAGGAAGACCTGCGAACACCCCCTTGGAGTCGTGGCGGATGAACGACGTCTTTCCGTGAACGATCTCCGGAGCCCTGACCACGGTCCCGCCGTAGGCCTCGCCGATGCACTGCTGGCCGAGACAGACGCCGAACACCGGTACTCGCTCGCCCCAGCTCAGGATCAGGTCCTTCGACAATCCAGCATCGGCAGGAGTGCCGGGTCCCGGACTGATCAAGATGCCGTCAGGTTCGATGGCCTCGACACCGGCGACATCAATGGCGTCGTGGCGGTGGACCACCGGTTCCGCACCCAGCTCACCGATGTATTGGACGAGGTTGTAGACGAAGGAGTCGTAGTTGTCGATGACAAGTATTCGCGGAGCCACCGTGACGAGGCTACGACGTGTTCCGATGGGGGCCCAGCCAGTAAGTTGTGCGCCATGGTGAAGCAGGATTCGATTGATGACGGCGACGACGCGACTGCGAAGGATTCGTCCCGTGACCCCGCCTCCGATTCGAGGTCCGAGAAAGTGCTGCCACCTTCGGCCAAGCGCAAGAAGAAGGTCGTCAAACCGGTTGGTGACACCAAGGGGCGCTACACGGCACCGATACCGGCATCCAAGAAAGGTCCGTCACCTCGATGGGTTCCGATTCTCATGTTCGCCCTCTGGGGAATCGGTCTGGCGTTGATCATTCTCAATTACATGGGAGTGCTTCCGGGATCAGAAGGGTCGGGCAGCGGCTGGTACCTGGTGGTCGGTCTCGGATCGATCCTGGCCGGAATCGTGGCTGCCACCCAGTACCGCTGAAGGCGACTGGATCGCTGAAGGTGACTGGACAGGGATTCCGAGTGAACGGGAATCGGGCTGCGTCCGCCAAGGGAATCTACGGGCACTTGGTCCCGGACATTTCGACGTCGTTCCCTCAGAGAGAAACTCTACTCCGGGGACATATCCACAGGGTGTGGATGGGATCATCTTGCCGACGGGTTACGTGGTCACGGATTGTGTTGCAGGGAGCCGCGATGTCACTTCGTGTGGCGATCTGGTTACGTTGAGCGATCTGGCGTGTCATTTGAGTGGCTGAGTGTGTACTTCGGGTGACTACTCCCAGATTTGTCCACAAGCTGTGGAGAACCACTCCCTGTGGGTAAACGAATGAAAAAGGAAGCAGTTGGATGCATGGAAGAAGCAGATGACACCGCCGAGACGGCCGAAACCGGGAGCCATGACCCGGAGCCGGGGTCTGGAGGCGCGACCAGGCGTTGGTTAGTCTTTCTGTCTGCCGGATTGGCGTTGGTGTTGATCGTTGCCCTCCTGATCTTCACCGACATTGCGGCGTTCACCGTGATCGGTGCGATCCTCCTGGGTGTCGTGATCATGTCGGTGGGTGTGTTCCTCCTGCGTCAGTTCGCCACACCACCGCCTCCCCCGCCGGATCCGGGGACCCTGCGACGTGTGCGACTCACGTACCGCTGTCCGAGCTGTGGAACCGAGGTGCGGATGACCTCCGCGGCAACTGAAGACCCGGAACCGCCGAGGCACTGCATGGAGGACATGGAGCTCGTCTCGAGCGAACTGTGAGATCGCTTGCACCCGAGGGCTACGCTTTTGGGTGCCGCGTGTCCGGCGGCGGATCCGCACGGGCCTGACGCGGATCCACAGGACGCGAACGCACAGGACGTCGCGAACCCGCGGGACGCGCAGAGGGACCATCCGCTTGGACAGTCCCTCGACGTGTTCTTGAACTGTGTTTCCCCTGGTCTGCCCCAAGGACTCGTTTCTCAGCCGAGGCGCTCGATGATTGTGGCATTGGCCATGCCGCCACCTTCACACATCGTCTGGAGGCCGTAACGACCACCGGTGCGCTCGAGCTCATTGAGCATCGTGGCCATGAGCTTCGTGCCGGAGCAGCCGAGCGGATGTCCGAGTGCGATGGCGCCACCGTTGGGGTTGACCTTCGACATGTCCGGCTCGTAGACCCCGGCCCATGCGAGAACCACCGAAGCGAATGCCTCGTTGACCTCGAAGTGGTCGATGTCACTGACGCTCAGGCCGCTCTTCTCGAGTGCCTTTGCGGTGGAAGGGATCGGGCCGGTGAGCATGCGGACCGGGTCTACTCCGGCCAATGCAAAGGTGTTGAACCGGGCTCTCGGGGTGAGGCCCAGTTCCTTGGCTTTGTCTGCCGACATGATGTGCGCTGCAGAAGCGCCGTCGGTGATCTGGGAGCTGTTTCCAGCGGTCACCTTGCCATCGGGTACGAACGCGGGCTTCAGCTTGGCCAGGCTCTCCATGGTTGTGCCGGGCCGGATGCCCTCGTCGCGGGTGACCATCTCGCCGAGCGTCTTGATCTCGCCGGTTTCCTTGTCCTTGATCCTGGAGACAACCGGGATGATCTCGTTGTCGAATCGACCTTCGAGGGTGGCCTGTTCCGCCAGCTCCTGGGACCGCACACCGAAGGCGTCGAGGTCTTCGCGGCTCAGTCCAGCTTCGTTGGCGATGATCTCGGCGGACACTCCCTGACCAACCAGACCTTTCTGGCCGGGATACAACTCGACGTCCTTGTAGCGCTCGAATGCTGAACCAAAGGGGATTCCGAATCCGGAGCCAATCGAGGCTCCCATCGGAACGAGGCTCATCACCTCGACGCCTGCTGCCACGACCACGTCATATGCGCCGGCCATCACACCCTGGGCGGCGAAGTGCGCCGCCTGCTGTGATGAACCGCACTGGCGGTCCACGGTGGTCGAGGGGACTTCTTCGGGCCAACCGGCCGCGAGGACGGCATTACGTCCGACATTCAGGGACTGGCCTCCCGTTTGCATGACGCAGCCCATTATCACGTCTTCAACCAGAGCCGGGTCGAGGTCGTTGCGATCGGCGAGAGCCTTGAGGGTCTCCGCTGCCAGATCAACCGGATGCCAACCGGACAGGGCGCCGTTGCGTCGCCCCCCTGCTGTTCGGACGATGTCGACGATTACTGCTTCGGGCATGAACTGCTCCCTTGGTTTGGTTGTTGCAGCCAGAGCATCTGCGCTGCGTGCCTTTGTGCCTCGGCCAGTTCGTTCGGTCGGAGGCAACAAAGTTGACCGACTGGTCAAGATTGTGATGCGCGAGCGGCGGCAGGTCAAAGTTGGGTCTGAGATTGTGGGCTCGGCCGGATGCTGTTTTCACAAATCGTAGGTGCTCTGCAAAGAGCCAATTTACGAGCGCACAAACGTGGTGTGGTCCCCTACGCTGTGGTCAGTGGCGGCCTTGTTGTGCCGGCAAGAAGACAATCAGGGGATCAAATGTCAATTACCAAGGAAGAACTCGACGCAGGCGTGGAAGGCCGTACGGTTGCCACCGACTTTCTCAAGACGGTCGAGCGTGTGGGTGACCACACAGCGTTGCGCTGGATGGACGGTGACACCTGGAAGTCGATGACATTCGACGAACTTGCGGAGAACGCGGCGAAGGCCGCGGCGGGCCTGAAGGAGCTCGGAATTGGTCCCGGGGACCGCGTGGTTCTGATGATGCGAAACATCCCCGAGTTCCACTGGTGCGACGTCGCGGTGCTGGCGCTTGGTGCCACCCCGATCTCGATCTACAACTCCTCAGCACCTGACCAGATCGACTACATGGTCAACCACAGCGGAGCGAAGTTGGCCATTCTGGAGGATTCCTCGTTTCTCAGTCGATTCCTCGAGGTGAGGGACAAACTCCCTTCGGTGGAGAACATCATTGTTCTCAATCGTCCCGACGACGCTCCGGCCGACATTCTCGGTCGCGACGATCTTGTGGGCAAGGGATCCGTTGACCTTGCCGAGGCGGTCAAGGTCGGGAAACCCGATGACCTGGCAACGATCATCTACACGTCGGGTACAACCGGTGCTCCCAAGGGAGTGATGATCTCCAATCGAAACATCGTGTGGACCGAGGACTCCATGCTCAGCTCCTATGGATGGACTGCTGAAGAAATTGCAGGCAGGCGGGTGGTGTCCTACCTGCCCATGGCCCACATCGCGGAACGCATCGTCTCGCATTACTCCATGCTCGGATTCGGTCTCGAGGTTTCGACCTGCCCCGAGACGTCACAGCTCACGAGCTATCTGGGTGAGGTGCATCCCAACATCGTCTTCGGAGTTCCACGCGTGTGGGAGAAGCTGTATGCGGGAGTTACTGCCGCGTTGTCAGCGGATCCGGAGAAGGCCGAGAAGTTCAATGACGCTGTGGCCGCAGCGGAACCGATCGCCGAGAAGATGACTTGGGGTACGGCCAGCGAGGAGGAGATCGCCACCTACAATTTCCTGGACGACGTTGCCTTCAGCACGGTTCGGGAACTTGTCGGTTTCGATCAGATCGAGATGGCCATCACGGGAGCTTCCCCAATCCCGGCCCCGCTCATCACCTGGTTCCGGACCATTGGCATTCCCCTCGCCGAGGTTTATGGAATGAGCGAGAACACCGGTCCCATGACTTTCGAACGAACCAAGGTGAAAGCCGGTATGTGCGGAGTTGCGATACCGGGAACCGAAGTCAAGATCTTCCCGGACGGTGAGGTCTGTTGCCGGGGCGGTCACGTGTTCGAGGGTTATCTCAACGACCCCGACAAAACCGCAGAAGCCATAGATGAAGATGGTTGGCTGCACACCGGCGACATCGGCGAGATCGATGAGGACGGTTACCTCAAGATCGTCGACCGCAAGAAGGAATTGATCATCACCGCTGGTGGCAAGAACCTCTCACCCGCCAACCTCGAAGCTGCTCTCAAGACGGTCCCCCTGATTGGTCAGGCCGCGGCCATCGGCGACAATCGTCCGTTTGTGTCGGCCCTGGTGGTCATCGACTCAGAGGTTGCTCCGGGTTGGGCTGCCCAGAACGGCATCGAGTTCACCACCCTTGAAGAGTTTGCTGAGGATCCGCGGGTGATTGAAGCGATCAATGACGGTGTCGAGAAGTCCATGGAGGCATTCAACAGCGCCGAAAGTGTCAAGAAGGTCAAGATTCTCACCCAGGAGTGGATGCCCGATTCCGACCTTCTGACTCCGACCTCCAAGCTGAAGCGCCGAGGCGTGAATTCCACGTTCGCGTCGGAGATCGAGGAGATCTACGCCTGAACCTCTGATCCGGGGGTTGGTGGATCGCAGCGGCGGGTGGATCAGTCCAACAGATCCGGGTGCACCGTTACGCCGATCAATTCGAAGAAGTCACGGAGTCCCGGAGCGTCCATGTTGGTCAAGGAAGTCAGCATCAACGCCGCCATTCCGGTGTATATCGACCGTGGATCACTGCCGAAGGATTCGGGAGCCACCAACTCGGCGAGCCCCGGAACCATGAGCACGAATGAACCAAACATCGTTCCCATGACCACCGGATCCGAAACAGCGATCTCAACGATGTCGGCGACAGCCGGCCGCGTGAGCAATCCTACGGCCGCGCCGAGGGCTCTCAGGGTGTTGGGTCCAAGGATCGTGGTGACTCTGTTGATCTGCGCCACGAATTCCGGTTCGAGGGTGGTTGCCAATCTGGCGAGGGCTCCGACGACTCCCCTGAACCGAGGATCGATATCTGCGGCGTTGGCCAGATTCTCGAGTACCCCCGCGTCGCCCCCGATCACGGCGGAGAGCAGAACCGTGATGATCGCCAATGCGCCATCATCGCCGGCGAACTGACCGAGGCCCTCCGGATCGAGCACGGCCAGGAGTCCACCGAGTTGGGTGAGGACTTCCTTGTCCACAGTTGCCGCGGTTCCGATCAGTTTTGCGAACACGACGGGTTCGACCGTGGTGAGCAAATTCGCGCCTTGGGCCGTCAGGGCTCCACCACTGACCAACACTGAGTTTGCGAGGTCAGTGTCTATTTCGCCCTCATCGTCCTTTCCTCCACCGACAACCTTGAGCGCCGAACCGAGTGCCGTAACCGTCGCCGGGGTGATCCCGAGTTCGTCCAGCTCATCGGTGGTGAGGCCTGTGAGTTCCTCCAGTTCTTCCGGTGTCAGGTTCTCGAGTTCGCCGAGCAGTTCGGGGTCATCGGCGATCGCGTCCAGCAGGCTCTGTGTCGCGCCCGCCCTCTTGCTTGCGTTGCTCGACAACCCGCGGCTCTGCGCGAATGCACTCAGGCCATCGATCGTCGTGCTGGTTTCGAGGCTTGCCCCGTATTTCCCGCTGGCAGCGTTGACTTCCCCGAAGTCGCCTCCATTGGCGCAGGATGCGCCCAGGAGCGCGACGAACACAACCCCGCCAATGACCGTCAGGTGTGCACGCCTAAGCGCCATTCTCCGCCCTCCAACGGTTCGAGAAGTGTCGAACGACACAAAAGCTACGGATTATTGGCGCTCAGGGCAAGGGAGCCCCATGGGCAGGTGTGCCCAGCGTGGTGCGAATGCTCTCCCTGAGGGATCACAACAGCGCCCTACGCGAGGTCCGGCCAGGGGCTTAGAGGCCCGTTGGATTATCGCGATAGGGATCGTTCACCACATACCGGGGATCGATCTCGCCAGGTCGCAGAGGTCGCATAAGGAGGTCGATTGCCGTCCACAACATTCGAGCAGTCTTGTAGAGCACCACCGGTCCCGCCACGGCGATGCCAACCATTGCCCAGATCAACCACGATCCGGGGGGATCCGGGTAGGACAGCAACGTCACGCTCATCAGCAGGATGAACATGAGGCCGAAAACAAGGACGGTGTTCGTGCCCAGGAATCCGATCCAGTGGCCCTCGACGCGCTCGAACTTCAGCGTGCAGCGATGGCAGCGGTCGGACATGTGGATCCAATGTGTGAAGTTCTTGCCGGCTCCGCAGGCCGGACAGCGACCAAAGGTTCCGCGCAGCAGCATCCGGGTGGAAGACAGGTCGAGTTGTTTGACACTGGGGATCTCACGGGTCGGCACCCAGGATTTCCGGACGCCCGGGCGACGGTTCGCCCGATCGTTCGACTTGCGGGGAGTGTCCGGTTCAATGGGATTCTCTGGCTGGTCAACCATCCGCCGGCTCCCGGGACTGACGGGCTTCGGACGTTCCCGTCATGGTTGCGATGGCCAAGTTGTCGCGTTCCCGGGTTTCGGGCAGGCGATTGCCCGGGAACTGGGTGGGACCAATTCCGAGCATCACCCACTCGGTGTGATCGTTCGTCTCCACCACGAAGACTCTCCACGGTCCCTTCCGAACGTGGTCATTGAGGATCTCGGTTCGGGCGCACCGATGCACCGGAATCCATGCGACGAGATCGGTCAACTGGGCCTTGGTCGTCCGAACCCTGCATCCCAACGCAGCGAGGCTGCTCAGCGCCGTGATCGATGTCAGCACCGCCAGCGTGATCCAGGCGGCGCCGTTGCCGGTTTCGGCATTGGCAACGATCCACAACAGCGTCCACAAGGCAATCGCCGCAGAGGCCACCGCGACCAGCCAGAATGGTGAAGCGGCGATGCTGTTTCCGCGCATGGAGATGGACCTCGAGTCGGCCTCTGGTGGCATGGTTTCAATCATCGGCACGGGGAAAGCCTAGGTCTGCCGGCTGAGATTTCTCGCAGCGACGGCGCCGGCGCTGCGGTACAGATACCGCGCTGGAATCTACCTTGGTGTGATGCCCAACCCGGAAGGAAGCAACTCAGGCAACGGTCCACGGATCCTCATCGCTGACGATGACCGCGCCATCAGGGAGTCGCTGGTCACGGTCTTTTCAATTGACGGATACGAACCAGTCGGGGTTTCGAACGGTGCCGACGCGCTCGAAGCACACCGAGTCCGGGCCGCCGACCTTCTTGTGCTGGATCTGATGATGCCGGGCATCGATGGTCTCACTGCCTGTCGGGTTCTGCGTTCCGAAGGTGATCAGACGCCGATCCTCATGCTCACCGCAAGGACGGAGACATCGGATCGGGTGGCCGGTCTCGACGCGGGTGCTGATGACTATCTGCCGAAACCGTTCGATCCCGAGGAACTGCTGGCCAGAGTCAGGGCGCTGCTGCGTCGATCGAACTCCGTGCCCAACGGCAGCGAGCTGGAAGTGGCGCCGGAGATCCGGGTGGGCGATCTGGTCGTGTCTCCCGAGACCCGTCGTGTGTGGCGGGCGGGTTCGGAGATCAAGCTGTCCAAAACTGAGTTCGATCTTCTGGAGTACCTCGCAGAGAACGCCGGTCTCGTGCTCGATCGATCTGCCATCTTTGATCACATCTGGGGATATGACTTTGGACCCGATTCCAAGAATCTTGCCGTGTACGTCGGGTATCTCCGACGCAAGATCGATGATGGTCATGAGACCAAACTTCTTCATACGGTTCGTGGGGTTGGCTACAGCTTGAGGATTGAGCAGTGAGCCTGCGTACCAAGCTGATTCTGGTGCTGGTGGGTTGCACCACTGTTGCTTCACTATTGGTCGGGACCCTCAGTTACCGGGCAACCCAGAGCCGGTTGCTGGCCGAGATCGACGACTCGTTGACGCTGGCATTGCGGACCGCCATTCCGAGGGAGGCGGGATTCCGCGGAGTGTCACCGGGTCGGCCTTTGCGCACTCCGGGATTCGTGGAATCACAGCTTCTCGACTCCAACGGTGAGATCGTGGCCTCCGGCGGCGATCCATTGCCTGTGAGTCGCGAGGATGTCGAAGTGGCTTCCGACCCGGACGGGTCCACTGGTGGGGACCCGCTGGACATGGGGGCCGCGCTGGTGCGAACGGACGAGTCCGGCGACGAGACATTGAGAGTGATTACTGCTCCGCTGGACGGGCCTTTGGGTGCGATTCAGGTGGCCAGGAGCCTCGCGGAAACCGAGCGCGTGCTGGCCGCGCTTCGAGGTCAGGTGCTCGGACTCACCCTGGTGGTGGCGGCCATCGCTGCTGCGGTCGGCTGGTTTGTGTCGGTGCGGATCACTTCGCGCCTCGAGCGGGTTACCAATGCCGCTGAAGACGTGGCGCGAACCGGTGACCTCGGAGTGAAGGTGCCCGTGGAGGGCAGTGATGAGTCCGCCCGCCTGGGTACGGCCTTCAATCGGATGCTCGACGCGCTGGCCAATTCCCGGGCAGACCAGCAACGTCTGGTCGTGGACGCCGGCCATGAATTGCGCACGCCGATGACGAGTCTGCGAACGAATCTGTATGCCCTGCGCAGTATCGACTCCTTGTCGGAATCACAACGCAGCCGGGTTCTGTCGGACATCGAAAGCGAGTCGGCAGAAATGAGTCGGCTGGTGGAAGAGGTAATGGAAGTCGCCACCGAGAGCCTGCGAAACGAACCGGAAGTGAGCTTGGACCTTTCGGAGTTGGTTTCTTCGGTGGTCCAGAGGTTTCAGGGCCGCACTGATCGACAGCTCATCCTGAGTGCGGAACCGAGCTGGGTCATCGGCTGGGCCGATTCCCTGCGTCGAGCGGTGAGCAACCTGATCGACAACGCATTGAAGTTCGATCAGTCGGGAACACCCGTGGAGGTTTCGGTGCGGCAGGGGACAGTCAGCGTGGCCGACCGGGGTCCGGGTTTCCACGATGGTGACCTGAGCAATGGTGACCTGAGCAAGGTCTTCGAGCGTTTCTACCGCACTGACGCGGCTCGATCCGAAAGCGGATCGGGTTTGGGATTGTCAATTGTTCAGCGGATCGTGGAGGAACACGGTGGTTCGGTATTCGCCGAGAACCGCGAGGGTTCCGGAGCCGTGGTCGGTTTCACCCTGCCGGTGCTGCCAGAGAATTAGTGGCGCGTCAGGCAACGTTGGCGCGGTTGATGAGTTCTTGGAGCGCTCGGTCCTGTGCGTTTCGGTTCCGCCAGATGATGTAGCGGCGATTCATGGAGGCCTGTTCGCGGTGGCTGTCGTGGTCGGTCTTGGCATCGCCCATGCGCTAGAGCGACAGAATTCGGTTCTTCTTTGCTTGGAAGTCCGGGTCGTTGGATTCCTTCCAGGTCTTCACCGCTTGATACGACACGCCCTTCTCTGGGAGCTGAACCCTGAGGCTCTCATGGCTGATGTCGTCGACCACCCCTCAGCAACTCGGTGCTCAGCCAGCTTGGTGAGCGACCACGTCGAGAACGGCAGGCCTTGGTCCTGCGGGATACCGGGTGCGGTCTTCTTGACCTCGCCACGCTCAGCGGCGGTGAACTTCGGGGGGCGGCCACCGGCATCGCGGGGGCACAGCTAGCGTCCGGATGGTGGAAACAAGGGCCGACACCTGCCGTCTGGCGACGTGGAATCTCAATTGGCCCACACCCGACTCTGCAAAGGCCAGTCGGATCGGCGATATCTTGGCGGGGCTCGAAGCCGATGTCGTGGTGGCCACTGAGACCAATGTCGGTCTTCATCTCCCCGAGACTGTGGGCGGATATCTCGTCACCGGTGGGGAGGATTGGGGATATCCACCGAAGCCGGGACGCCGCAAGGTGGCGATGTGGTCGCGGCAAGCATGGCGGGACGTAGATGCAGTGGGTGACGCGGCGTTGCCGTCAGGCCGGTTCGTGGCCGCGACCACCGATACGCCGATGGGGCCCATGCGGGTCGTGGGAGTTTGCATTCCTTGGTTTGCCGCGCACGTGAGCAGCGGGCGGCGGGATGCGTCGCGGTGGGGTGAGCACCTTGCGTACCTCGAGGCGCTCGCTGGCGTGTTCGCCGCACAGCCGCAGCCATGTGTGATCGCGGGGGACTTCAACCAGCGGATCCCGCGCCACCGTCAACCGATCCGTGTCGCGGACGCTCTCACAATGGCACTCGAGGGATTCGAGGTGCTCACCGTCGGTGAGATCGACGGTCGGTCAATGATCGACCATGTCGCCTTCGGCGCAGGCTTAGCTGGCCGGGTCATGACCATCCTGCCTCGCGATGCCCAGCTCGGCAGCCTCAGCGACCACTGGGGCGTCGCCACCGAACTGTGGACAACTGGAGGTTGACACTGCGGAAGCCGGCATAGGGGCCGACAATGGGCGATCTCTGCGGCGACGGCTATTGGCGGGCCTGCGGTGTTCCAGCCGTGATCCGTTCGATCATGATCCGCCGACCAGTCGGCGTGAGACGGGCATTGCGGTGCGACATTGAGCCTCCGAGGTTCCTGTGGTGTTTCGCAACTTCCACACTGCCCCGGGGGCTCACCCAATCACGACACCAACAACGTCAACAACCTGCATGGTCACTACATGCGTGTTTCGACCACCGGCCCGCGCGATCGAGTTCGCGGGCAGGCGCGAAAACTCTCACCGGACTCTTACCTTCGTCAGGCATTGTTCTAACCCCAGACGTGCAGAGTCATTCCGGTAAGCAAACGATCTCAAGGAGATGAGATGAACATTCAGAAGAAACTCGCCGCAACCGGACTCACAGTGGGTCTGCTCGGCGGAGGTATTGCCGGTGCGGTCCTGACTTCGTCGGGAGTATCCGGGGCGGCTCCGACCGCCGTCGCCCAAGCCGAACCGCCGGCCGAAGGCGAGGCCACCGAAGACAGGGGCAGCCACATCGCTGACGCCCTGGCTCCGCTGGTTTCCAACGGCACCATCGATCAGGCCCAGGCCGATGCAGTTGCAGAGGCGCTGCGTGAAGCCGCTCCCGAACCTGGTGAACGCGGTGGCAAGGGTCATCACGGGATGCGCCTTGGAGCGGGTGAGGTGGCTGAATCGCTCGGTTTGGACGCTGAGGCCTTCCGTGATGCGATCCGTGAAGGTTCAACTCCGGCCGAGGCCGCACAGGCTCAGGGTGTTGAGCCACAGGCTCTGATCGACTCCATGGTGGCTCAGGCAACCGAACGGACCAATCAGGCCGTTGAGGACGGCAAGATCACCCAGGAACAGGCCGACGAGAAGTTGGCCGACATCCAGGAACGGATCACCGATTCGGTGAACAACGGCATGCCTTCCGGTGGCCATCGCGGCCCGGGTGGCCATCGTGGGCCCGGCGCCATTCCGGAGGCCGACGCCGAGAGCTGACCTCCTCACCACAATCAGATCCCTGACCCCGAAGGGGCCGGACCAATTGGTCCGGCCCCTTTGCGTTGGGAGGCCGTGCGTTCGGGACTGCACCGGACCGCCGTGAGAAACAGATGAGCGTGATAGACCGTTGGGGTGACCCAGCTGTCCACCTTCGAGGTGTTCGTACAGGCGTTTCTCGCCGTGTTCATGATCGTGAACCCGATCGATCCCGTGAAGATCATCATCTTCAACCGTGTGGTCCTCGAGCAGAACCTCAATCGCACGGCCGCGGCCGTCAAGGTCGCTCTGATCGTGTTCGGAATCTTGATGGTGGCATCCCTGATCGGGCGCGAGCTACTCCAACTGCTCGGAATCAACCTCGGCGCGTTCGGTGTGGTTGGCGGTGTGATCGTTGCGGGCATGGGCTTCGAGATGCTCTACGGCGGCAAGTCCAGCCGGACTCAGGGAGTCAAGGAAGTCGAAGAACTCGAAGAAACCGATCCTGAGGCCGAAGGTCTGGTTCTTCCCCTCGCGACACCGTTGATGGCCGGCCCTGGCGGCATCACCACGGTGATCACGCTGGCAGCAAGCAACAAGGCAGGAATCGACGGCGTCTGGCCCACGGTTGTGGCCGTTGCCCTCGTTTGCATCTGCGTGGTGATCGGGTTCGCATTGTTGGGGGGATTCTTCGCCAGGCTGAGCACAAGCGCAACAGCCATGCTCGCCCGAATCGGTGGTCTGATCCTGGCAACCATCGGAGTCCAGTTGGCTCTTGGTGGCCTGCGCACCTTCTACGGTTTCTGAATTTCCCTCACGGGTTCTGGATTGATTGCCAGAGAAATCTGGTCTGATCCCGCCAACGGCAGACGGGTGGTCAGCGTGGCTCCGAGATCGGAGCTGGAAGCCATGACCGTTCCGCCATGGGCCTCGATGATTCCGCGAGCGATTGCCAGCCCCAGTCCGGATCCTCCTCCTGGTGAACGAGCCGGATCTTGTTGGTAACCGGCCTCGAATACCTGCTCCAGAGCCGCTTGGGAGATTCCGGGTCCGCTGTCCATCACCGCAAACACAGCTGATTTTCCCTCCGTGGACAGTCCGATGCGGATTTCCCCGCAGGGGGGAGTGAAGCGAATGGCATTGTCCACGATGTTGCCGATTGCCCTGCCGAGTTCATCGGGTGCGGCGGTGATCGTGATGGCGTCCTCATCAATTTCGGGGATGATCGAGACGCCCTTCTGCTTGGCCACGCCACTGAGTCCGGCGACCGTGTCGGACACCAGATCACCCAGTTCAACGGGTACGCGTTTGTGTGCCAGCAACCCGGCTCGACTCTTGGACAGCACGAAGAGATCATCCACGAGAGCCGCGAGCGCGTCGGACTGCGTCCTGAGTGTGGAGAAGGCCTGTTCGACCTCGGCGGGATCAGCGATTACGCCGTCTTCCAGCGCCTCAACGATGGCTCGGATTCCTGCAAGCGGCGTCTTGATGTCATGGGAGATCCATGCCACCAACTCGATTCGGGCCTCTTCCAGCCTGCGCTGCTCGGCCCGTGCGGCTTCCAGGCGGGCGGCGGTGCGCCTCAGCTCCTCAGCAAGTTGTCTCGTTTCTGCGGGCGTCCCGTCCAGTTCGGAAAGATCGAGGCTTGCAGCATTGCCGAGGCGGCGTGTGGCGTCGAGCAGGTCTTCGTGGGCGCGACCCACCCGATCTCCCAGCCAGAGCGCCAGAATGCAACCAACTGCTGCGCCGGCCACCACGATCACGATCAACGTGTCGATCCCGGTGCGGTCGAGAATCATTGCCTGCGCAGCCAGGAC
>JAUXGW010000072.1 GCA_030621865.1 Actinomycetes bacterium | reverse complement strand
GGACTTGATCAGAACTCTTCGTCGAAGACGACATCGCCGTCCACCGCAACTGCGTATGCCGAGACCGTCCGCTCGAAGAAGTTCGTGAGTTCCTGAACGTCCTGGAGCTCCATGAAGGCGAACGGGTTCTTGGAACCCCACTGCTTGGGGAGGCCCAGGGTACTCAGGCGCTGATCGGCCACGAACTGAAGGTACTCGCGAGTGTCAGCCAACGACATCCCGGGAATGCCGTGTGACAACAGGTCTTCGGCAAACTGGTATTCCACCTCGACAGCATCCGACATCATGTCGGCGACCCTGGCGGCCAGATCGTCGTCGAACAGGTCAGGCTCTTCGGCGCGAACCTGGTTGATGACCTCGAAGGCAAAATCCATGTGGCAGGACTCGTCACGGAAGACCCAGTTGGTACCCGATGCGAGGCCATTGAGAAGGCCTTTGCTCCGCAGGAAGTAAACGTAGGCAAATGCGGCGAAGAAGAACAGTCCTTCGATGCAGGCAGCGAAACAGATCAGGTTGAGCAGGAATTGCTTGCGATCCTCGCGGGTCCGCAACTCGTCGAGGGAGTACACGGAATCGATCCAGCGGAAGCAGAAGTCACCTTTGTGCTTGATGGAGGGGATCGTCTCGATGGCCATGAACGCCTGCGCCCGCTCATCGAGATCTGGAATGTAGGTGTCGAGCAAGGTCAGATAGAACTGGACGTGCAGCGCCTCTTCGTAGAGCTGGCGGCTCAGGTACATCCTCGCTTCTGGCGAATTGATGTGTTTGTACAAGTTGAGGACGAGGTTGTTGGAAACGATCGAGTCGCCCGTTGCGAAGAACGCCACCAGCCGCTGAATGAGATGCTGCTCCGCCGGTACCAACTTGCGCTGGAGATCGATCAGGTCGTCCTGGAAGTCGATTTCTTCGACCGTCCAGGTGTTCTTGATGGCATCGCGATACATGTCATAGAACTGCGGGTAGCGCATGGGCCGCAGCGTCAGATTGAATCCGGGATCCAGCAGGTTCTGTGTGACCGGCGAGGTCTGCGGTTCGCCCGTGGGCTGAATTCTGGCGAGGTTGTCACCGCTGAAGTTGTCGGTTGGTTCGGCGAGGGCCATGTTGGATCTGCTCCGTGAATTTTCGTGACTGTTGGGTGTGCGTGACTGTGGGTTGTGGCTGTGTCGGGTGTGTGGCTGAAAGGGGGGTTTGTCTCCAGAAGCCGGCCTCAGTTGCAGGCTTCGCAGCTCTCCGGGTTCTCGAGGGAGCAGGCAAGTGCTTCGGCATCACTGAACGAAGTCACCGGAGCCGCTTCGCCGCCGCTCGGGCCTCCGCCACCACTCGGGCCTGAGGGACCCGAGAGATCATCGTGGTCGGTACTTGTCTGCCTGATCGATGTGGCGGGGCGAGACCGTAGGTAATAGGTGGTCTTGAGACCGGCTTTCCATGCGTACATGTACATGGATGAGAGCTTGCCGATGTTCGCGGATTCCATGAACAGGTTCAGGGACTGTGACTGATCTATGAATGGACCTCGCGCGGCGGCCATGTCGATGAGTGACTTCATCGGCATTTCCCAAGCCGTGCGGTAGATGGACTTCACCGAGTCAGGAATCTCCGCAATACCCTGAATTGAGCCCTGACTGCGCTTGATCGCAGCCACGGTCGACTCGGTCCACAAGTTGCGTTGCTGAAGATCACGAACCAGGTAGCTGTTGATCTGCATGAACTCTCCGGACAGTGTTTCTCTCTTGAAGAGGTTGGACACCTGCGGTTCGATGCACTCGTAGCATCCTGCGATGGACGCAATCGTGGCCGTCGGAGCGATTGCGATCACAAGGGAGTTCCGCAGGCCATGGTCGGCAACCCGGGTGCGGACTTCCTCCCAGCGCTGTGGATCGGACGGGCTCGCTCCCCAGAGGTCGAACTGCAGATCACCCCTGGATGCCCTGGTCTGCTCATAACCCGGATGCGGTCCGAACTCCTTGGCGAGTTCGGTGGATGCCCACAGTGCGTTGAAGTAGATCTCCTCGGAGATCCGCGCAGACAACTCCTGGGCGGGCTCACTGTCGAATGGGAGTCCCAGCTTGAAGAAGACGTCCTGGAGACCCATGAGCCCCAGGCCGACCGGTCGCCATTTGGCGTTGGAATTGCCGGCGTCGTCGGTGGGATAGAAGTTGATGTCGATTACCCGATCGAGGTACGGAACCGCCTTGCTAACCACCTCCGCAAGGTGCTCGAAGTCGAAGAACACTTCACCGGCATCGTTGGTGCGGATCATGGCACCGAGATTCACCGAACCGAGGTTGCACACAGCAGTCTCACCCTGACTGGTGACTTCCAGAATCTCGGTGCAGAGATTGGAGAGGTGCACGACTGCTGGTGAGCCGTCGGGGTTGGTTCCGCCGGTCTGGTTGCAGCGCTTGTTGGACGGATCCTTGAAAGTCATCCAGCCGTTGCCGGTCTCTGCAAGCGTGCGCATCATGCGGCTGTAGAGGTCCTGGGCCTTCACCTGCTTTTCGTAGAGTCCCTCGGATTCCGCCTGAAGGTAGGCGGCTTCGAACTCCTCGCCGTAGAGATCCACCAGGTGAGGAACCTTTTTCGGGTCGAACAGGCTCCACTGCCAATCGTTCTGCACCCGCTGCATGAAGAGGTCGGGTACCCAATTGGAGATGTTGAGGTTATGCGCACGCCGGGAGCTGTCGCCGGTGCTGTCCTTCAACTCCAGGAACTCTTCGATGTCTGCATGCCAGGTCTCGAGGTAGACACACGCTGCACCTTTGCGCCGACCACCCTGGTTCACGGCCGCAACGGAGGAGTCGAGGGTCTTGAGCCACGGCACAATTCCGTTGCTCAGCCCATTGGTTCCCACGATCAGCGAACCGCGGGAACGAATACGGCTGTAGGACAGGCCGATTCCACCAGCGTGTTTGGAAAGCCGTGCCACGTCCCGGTACCGGTCATAGATGGAATCGAGGTCGTCCAGAGGGGAATCCAGCAAGTAGCAGCTCGACATCTGCGGGTGCGCGGTTCCGGAATTGAACAGGGTCGGGGAACTCGGAAGGTATTCCAGCGAGGAAATCAGCTGATAGAAGATGATCGCTTCCTCGGCCGTGCGGGACAATCCACATGCCACCCGCATCATGAAGTACTGCGGAGTTTCCACGACCCGGCGGGTCTCCGGGTGCTTCAACAAGTAGCGGTCATACACAGTGCGCAGGCCGAAGAACTCATACAGCCAGTTGCGTTCGGGCAGGATCGCATCGTTGAGCTTGCGGGCATGCGAAGCGACCATCCCGGCCGTTTCTTCGCTGATGAGACCTACCTGATGCCCATTCGATATCGACTGGCTGAAGGAGTAGATGTCCTGGTTCTGGACTTCCTTGTCAATCACCGTCGAGAGAAGGCGGGCGGCCAGCTTCGAGTAATTCGGTTCCCCGGAGATGAATCCGGCGGCAGTGCGGATGGACAACTCATCGAGTTCCTCGGTGGAAGCGCCATCCACAAGGCCTGAAATCGTTCGCGTGGCAACTCGCATCGAATCAACGTTTCCAAGGCCCGCTGCGCAGCGGGCCACGGCGCGCACGATTTTGTTGACGTCGACGGGCTCCAGGGAACCGTCGCGCTTGCGGACCATCATGGTGGAACCCGTTGGCGTGTCGGCGATCGGTGCGCTCTCGGGCGCGGATCCACTGTCGAACAGGGATCGAGCGTCGGTGTCGGCAGTTACCTCAGCGGCGGGTTCAGCTGTGGTTGTGGCTTCGTCAAGATCTTCGATAAGTGACACTTGGTGGTCCCCCTAATTTCCTGTCAGCTGGCCTCCAGAAGGTCTGGTATTTGATGAGGCCTCATCACCTCCCGAGGAGGAACAGGTGTGTAATTACACCGTTGGAACTATCACTCGTCAAGGGTAAAGAGTCGGTGGACCAGCAGACACGCAAATGACCACGCGCGGTGAACAAGAGCTAGAGGTTTTGGCTGACCGTCGCCACTACGTGTGACCGCTGTGAGCCCGCCGGTGCCAAAGCTGGTCGCGCACCCGGCCGATTCGGCGAATAGGGTCTGATCGATGGCATCACAACCCGGTTCCCCCGGTTCCCCACTCTGGGATCCGGCGGCGATTCCCGCCGCGACGGTCATTCCATTACGTGATGGACCCGGCGGCCTCGAGCTGCTGATGCTGCGCCGCGACAAGGACCTCTCCTTCGCCGGCGGAATGTGGGTTTTCCCCGGCGGAAGGCTGGATCCGGAAGACTTCGCGGGCGGAGTGCGCCCCGATTCCCCGACTGACGAGGAGTTCGAGGAGGCCGCTCGCGCTGCGGCTCTGCGCGAAGCTGACGAGGAATCCAGTGTGATCCTCGAACCCGCGACCATTCGACGCTGGTCCCAGTGGACTCCACCGCCGAATCCGGTCCATGACAGCCTCAAATCGCACCGGTTCACCACCGCCTTCTACGTGGGAGTGGCGGTCGGGGACACCGATTCAGTCCAGATCGACCACGGCGAGATTCGCGCCCACAGCTGGGTATCTCCACGAGAAATGCTGAGTCGTCATTCGGCGGGAGAAGTGATGATCGCTCCCCCGACCTTCGTCACACTCGTCCAACTTCTGTCGACCCGCAATCCAGCTGAAGTTCTGATGGCCGGACCCAGGACGCTCGATGCGGTGGAACACTTCGCCACCCGGGTCGGCGAGATAGACGGCGGCTGGGTAGCCCTGTATCACGGAGACGTCGCCTATGAAGGCGGCCCCGTGGATGCCCGGGGTCCGCGCCACCGCCTGGTCATGGAAGAACCCTGGGAGTACGTCCGCGATGCCGGTTGAGACTCCCGAGGAGATCATCTGTGTGGACTGCGGCGGACGCTGCCACCTGCTCACCCACATGCAGACCGACGAACACGGTCAACCCATTCCGTTTGAACCCGGCGACATAGTGGCCTACCGGTGTTCCGACTGCCTTGACCGGTGGGACATAGTCCTCGAATAGTTCTTCTGCGGTCGGGGTAATGCCCTTCTACCAACCGGAGGTGCACCGCTACTGTTGAACAGCCACGGTCACCCCGTGACCCAACTCGATTCGCCACCAGCTGAGAAACCAAGTCAACGATGAGCTCCCCTCCGTCTTCAGAATCTCCGTCAAGTTCGCCCGCCGGCGAACATCTGCACCGGGAGACACCGGGTCACCCATACCCGACAGTGCCTTCACGGGCTGACTTCCCCGCCATCGAGGTCGAGATTCTCGAGCGCTGGAAGTCCCAGGACACGTTCGCGCGTTCAGTGGATGCCCGGCCGGCCGACGACGAGTTCGTCTTCTACGACGGCCCGCCGTTTGCCAACGGACTTCCCCACTACGGGCACCTTCTCACCGGATACGTCAAGGACGTGATACCCCGGTATCAGACCATGCGTGGTCATCGGGTGGAGCGCCGGTTCGGCTGGGATTGCCATGGACTCCCGGCGGAGATGCACACCGAAAAGGAACTCGGTGTTTCAGGGCGCGTGTCCATCACCGAATACGGCATCGACAACTTCAACGACCATTGCCGGACATCCGTGATGCGCTACACGGGTGAGTGGCAGCGTTATGTGACCCGGCAGGCACGTTGGGTTGATTTCTCCCACGACTACAAAACGATGGATGTCGACTACATGGAGTCGGTCATCTGGGCATTCTCACAATTGTGGGAAAAGGGCCTGATCTACGAGGCCTACCGCGTGATGCCGTATTCGTGGGGTGCCGAGACTCCACTGTCCAACTTCGAGATCCGCCTCGATGACGCCACCCGACCCCGTCAGGATCCCGCGCTGACAGTCGCGTTCTCGGTGGACCCGGATTCCGCCGGTGTGTTGTCACAATGGGCAACCCAGGCGCCCATCGAGATCTGGGCCTGGACCACAACACCGTGGACACTGCCATCGAATCTCGCTATGGCCGCAGGCCCCTCGGTGCAGTATCAGGTGATCCGGACCGGCGACGGCCCGCGCTCCGGAACCTTGGTTGTGCTCGGCGCGAATGCTGTTTCGAAATACGAAAAGGAGCTTGGTGAGGGTTACGAGGTGATCGCCACGATCTCGGGCTCTGACCTGGCCGGAGTCCGTTACCAACCACTGCTCCCCTACTTCGCCGATCACGCGAACTCCTTTCGCGTCCTCGAAGCGGACTGGGTAACCGACGATGACGGAACAGGCATCGTGCATCTGGCACCGGGCTTCGGCGAAGATGACCAGACAACCTGTGAGGCCGCTGGAATCGAACTCGTGGTTCCGGTTGACGACTCCGGTCGTTTCACCGCGGAAGTTCCGGACTGGGCCGGCCAGAACGTCTTCGATGCCAACTCCGGAATCGCTGCCGCCCTCAAGGAACAGCAGAAGGTGATCCGCCACGACACCTATGACCACAACTATCCGCACTGCTGGAGAACCGACACTCCGATCATCTACAAGGCCGTCAGTTCCTGGTACGTGAAGGTGACAGCGTTCAGGGATCGGCTCGTGGAGCTGAACCAGGAGATCAACTGGATCCCTCCCCACGTGAAGGACGGCCAGTTCGGCCGCTGGCTCGAAGGAGCGCGGGACTGGTCGATCAGCCGGAACCGATTCTGGGGATCACCGATTCCGGTCTGGCGGTCGGACAATCCGGATTTCCCGAGGACCGACGTCTACGGCTCAATAGATGAGATCGAGGCCGACTTCGGCGTACGGCCCACTGATCTGCATCGCCCGTACATCGATGAACTCGTGAGACCCAACCCGGATGATCCCAGCGGCGAGACGATGATGCGTCGGGTTCCGGAAGTCTTCGACTGCTGGTTCGAATCAGGTTCGATGCCGTTCGCCCAAGTGCACTATCCATTCGAAAACGCAGAGTGGTTCGACGGTCACTCGCCCGCTGATTTCATCGTGGAGTACATCGCCCAGACCCGCGGCTGGTTCTACACGATGCATGTGCTCTCCGGCGCGCTGTTCGATCGGCCCGCATTCGCCAACGTGATCTGCCACGGCGTGGTTCAGGACCATGAGGGCCGAAAACTCTCGAAGAAGCTCCGCAACTATCCCGACCCGGAAGAGGTCATGGAGTCCCACGGGTCCGACGCCATTCGATGGCATCTCATGGCGTCGCCGATCCTTCGTGGAGGCGACCTGCGAATCTCCACCGATGCGAGTGACTTCAGCGAGGTCGTACGGCAGGTCCTCAATCCGATCTGGAACGCATATTCGTTCTTCACGCTCTATGCGAACGCTGATGACCACACCGCACGGTTCCGCACCGACGCCGAGGGGCTGCTCGACCGGTACATCCTCGCCAAGACTGCGGACCTCCTCCACAGCGTTACCGGCTACATGGATGCCTTCGAGATCGCGCCCGCCTGTGCCGAGATTCAGAGCTTTCTGGACGCTCTCAACAACTGGTACATCCGGCGCTCCCGCGAACGTTTCTGGGCTCCGGGTGGTGGCAGCGACTCAGTTTCGGTTGCCGACAAATCTGACGCCTACGACACGCTGTACACGGTGCTGGTCACCCTGATGAAGACCTGCGCTCCACTCCTGCCGATGCTTGCCGAGGAGATCTGGCTTGGTCTCACCGGAGATGATTCCGGTGACTCTTCGGTACATCTGCAGGATTGGCCCGATGTGTCAGCATTTCCCCGCGATGAATCCATGGTCCGGGCGATGGACCGCATCCGCGAGGTTTGCTCGGCCGGGCTGCATCTGCGCGAGGAGAACCGGCTTCGGGCGCGCCTGCCGCTGCACAAGCTGACCATTGCAGGAGAAGGTACGGACTCACTCGAGCCGCTTCTGTATCTGGTTCGCGATGAACTGAACGTGAAAAGTGTGGAGATCACTGATGACATCGGCTCCGTCGGCGATTTTGCCCTCCTGCCCAACGCGAAGAAGCTCGGACCGAGAATCGGCAAACTCGTTCAGCAGGTGATCAAGGAATCAAAGTCCGGAAACTGGACCGCTGAGGCGGACGGATCCGTCATGGTCGCCGATACGAAACTCGATCCTGACGAGTACGAACTACGGCTGCTCCCGCGCGAAGGCGCCGCCGCGGCTGCCCTGGGTGGCAACGAGGCCGTGGTGGAACTCGACATTGAAGTCACACCTGAACTCACCGCTGAAGGTATGGCACGGGACGTGGTGCGACTGATTCAGCAGGCACGACGCGAGGTGGGGTTGGAAGTGACTGACCGGATCCACTGCCATCTCAACACCACCGTTGAGGTCATCGAGGCCGTGGAGGCACACCGCGAATGGGTCTCCGAGGCCGTGCTCGCAACCGAGCTCACGATGGCCGAAGGTGTCGACGACCGCGTTGACGGACGGGTCGAAGGTCACCCGATCTCAATACAGGTCCGCGCTGCCTGAGGCTGCCGGCAGACCCGTCTCAGTTGGACAGCGAGGTCAGTTGGACAGCGAGGTCAATCCGAGAGCGGGTCGGATGGCTGTAGTTCGCGGGCCAGATGGTCGTCGACCACATTTTCCACCACGAGTTCGCGACCGCGATCCCTGATCGTGAGTGTTGCGTTCTGATTCCCACCTGTGACCGAAACCTGGGTGGCATCGGGATGCAGCGAAGTGATCACGGGTTTGTCCCGCTCCACGATCACCAGGATGCGCCGGTCGGTCCGCAGCACGAGCGCAGGCCATTGCCGGACCCGCCCGGACACCCCGACACTGACACTTTCGCCGTCCGCAATGTGGGCGCTGGCCAGACCAAGGGCAGCCGACACCCCGGACGCCGCACCGGGAGACATTCTCCGGATTGCCACCGCCAGCGTTTCATCCCTGATGTCTTCGGGCTCCGGCACCGCAGCAAGGTCTGATGCAGCAAGGTCTGATTCGGGACCGTCGACGTCACCCATCGCCTTGAACGGTTCGGGCGCAGCGGCCGCGGGTTTCGGCGTTGCAGACACCCAGCCTTCAGCCGTAGCAGCTGTGTCTCTGGACTTGCGACGCGGTTTGCGACCGGATGCCCGCTTGATTCGATCCCGTCGACCGTGTCCCGCCGATGGCTCTGGAGTGCCGGCGGCCGAAGGACCCTGCTCCACCCGAGGTGGCTCCTCGACCGGAGGTGGCTCCTCCACCGGAGTTGGCTGCTCGACCTGGGGAGGCTGCTCCACCGGAGGCGGCTCCTCCACCGGAGCGCTCTGGGCATATGGAACTGATGAATCGTCTTCAGCAAAGGCTTCCGATTGACCGGGCTCGTCAACCAACTCCCCTTCCGCCAGATCCTCACCCTGGGGAGTGGCAGTGGTTCCGAATGGGCTCGGAGACACATCTGGAGGCGAAGCAGAAACCGGTGCCGTGACGGTTCCCGTAGAAGCGGGAGAAGACGGCGCGGGTCCCGGTGGGGGCGGCGGTTCCGCCAGGGCGGGCGCGGGTGCGGGTGGGGGCGGGAATGGCGACGGGGCGGGCGGCGGTTCTGCCAACGGTGGATCTGTTTTCGGCTGAGCGGGCGCAGCGGGCGGACCCGTCCCGGATACGGGCGGCGCCGGAGAAACAGGATCTGAACCAGTGGTACGGGTCGGCGAACCCGCAGCCGCAAACAGCTCCAGAAGAGCTGCCTCTTCCTCCGCTTCCAGATGTCGGGATCCGGACTGGTCCTCCACAGTGATTGAACCTAGACCAGCCGGGGTCAGAGCCGCGGACGCCACTTGTGCGCCACGCTGCGGAACCGGCGGAGGCGCCGCCGGAAGCGCAGGAACGGCGCCCGGAACCCGAGGAGCCACCTCGAGGGCTGATTCGACGGGTTGTTCTTGTTCGTGGATCTTGCCTGCCGTGGTTCCCGCTCCGCTGTCAGTGATCGCTTCCAGGGGCGGAATGGCTGCAGCCATTCTGGCCGGAATAACCGATGAGGCCATACCGACTACCACCGCACCCGCTGCGATCAGGCCAACGACCGGCCAGGGAATGTGCACTTCGCCGATTCCCTGGTCGGCGAGGAGTTGCACTCCCCCAACCGCAACACCGAGACCCAGGGCCACCCCGAACACCGAACCAACGATCGACAGTGCCGAACCTTCGAACAGGACCATTCGCCGCACCTGACGGCGAGTCGCTCCCGAGACCCTGAGCAATCCGATCTCCCGCCGTCGTTCCCCCACAGCCATCGACAGCGTGTTCACGACACCGATGAGTGCCTGCAGGAAGGTGAACAGGAGCATCCACAGGATCACGCTCTGGAAACCTCGCAGGAGTTCCGACCTGGAATCCACGAACTCCGATGGAGAAAGAACCGTATCCACGCCGTAGTCCCCCGCCGTGTCGATGACCGCAGCCTGCGCCTCCTCGGAGCCATCGGTGAGGACCAGTGCTGCAAGGTCCACCGTCGCGGGCACCTGATCAGTCTGAATCGATCGTTCAGTCACCACGTCGCCCAACAACCCGCGGCCACTGCTGTAGATACCGGTCACCTCGAATGACTGCACCCCACCCGAGGTGAAGACAATGTCGACACTGTCTCCCGCAACAACATTGAGATTCCCGGCCAACGGTTCAGCCAACCAGACCGAGTCGCTGTCGAGGTCCTCTGGAGGTTCACCGACCCACTCAGGTGAAATCACTTCTGTGGCGGAATCACCGTCGAGACCGGTCATGCGAACCGAATACTGATCAACGGATCCCCTGGCGAGTTGCCAACCGCTGGCGGCGTCAACACCCGGTTGTTCCTCGAGTTCTTCGACCAGCCCCAGCGGCAATCCGCCTCTGGTGAACGTGCCGCTGTCCACCACCAGGTCCGCAACAACGAGGCCATCGACCTCCGTGGACAACGATTCGGTGAACGATCCCATGAATGCGACCAGGCCGGTCAGAACTGCCGTGGAAACCAACACCGCAGCCGCGGTTGAAGCAGT
>JAUXGW010000128.1 GCA_030621865.1 Actinomycetes bacterium | reverse complement strand
CACGAATCGCCTCCCAGCGCCGACCGGTCGCAAGATTCACGATCAGGGAAATCCACGGGCCGGCATCATCAACAACACACAGGCTCGTGGCGTACCAGGGAAGTCCCCTGGAAGCGTTGGTGGAACCGTCAACCGGGTCAACCACCACGGTCAGTCCGGTACCGGAGTCCTTGTGGCCGGACTCCTCGGAGAGAACGTCGACTCCCGAAGCGGACAGGACTCCGTGGGCCGCTTGGTCCGCCACGAGATCCAGTTCATATTGACCGGCTCGATCACCCTTTCGCTTCAGGGCCGCGGGATCCTCGGCAAAAACTGAAACTGCTTCCGAAACGGCGGCGGCAGTTCGGGTCAGCAGGTCCTGGACGGACTGCGTACTTCGACGAGTTGGTTCTTGCGCAGCCACTGAATCGAAGGTTATCCCGCCCCTCGATCTCCCATCCCAATGCGGGCATCGCAGTCACCAGATTTGCGCTGAGGCGCGAACCCGCACCGGCTACAGGCACTCCCGAACGAAATCCGGCTTGGCGACCGGGCCGGGTGCTGGCAATCTGTTGGCAATGGCAGTTATTGACGTAGCCGGATTTGTCGCCGATCTGAAGAGTCACGCGGCTGACCACGGATTCCACATTCACGACGAGCGACACTTCGTGGAGACCTACTCCATGCGCCAGACCTTCGAAGTGGATCTCCACCCTGAGGAAGCCTGCGGCGGGCCGCTCGAGTTCCATCTGGCAGCCGAGATCGAACCCCGGGTTCTCCTGGCATTCGAGGATCTGCTGCTCGACCTCGAAGAAGGCCAGGAGCCGGACGAAGTCTTCAATCTGCCGATTTCGTTCACCTGGTCGCTGCCACCACTTCCGAACAGTCCTGATCTCCTCCTGCTGGCGACCGAGCTGGCCGGACTCGGTGGGATGGTGCTCCCGGTCGAGGTGTCGGCGCTCGACAGCTACCTGACGGTCACGGACCCTTCCATTCGCACCCTCACGGTGGTCGCACGCATTGGTGTGAACATGTGGCAGATCTACACGGGCGAGGAAGTTCTCTGCGACGTTCTCGAGCGTTGCCTCGAAGTGAGCCGTTATCTGCTCGACGCGTCGCCGGCCTGGATCGACGAGCCCTGACTCTTCACTGTTGTTCAGGGCGTGGCTGTGTTTAGGGCGTGGCCGTTGTTGCGGGCGCGGTTCCTGAAACCAGTTCCCATGCGCTGCCGACAGCAATTCCCAGGGCCACTCCCCCGACAAGGTCAACCGGCATGTGGGCTGACACGTGCACCCTGGCGAAGCCGATTACCAACACAGCCAGATAACTCACCAATCGACCTCCAACGCTCAGGTGAGGTCGCAGCACGGTGGCCATGGCGGCAACCACTGCGGTGTGCCCCGACACATAACCCAGACCCTCATATGGAGTTCCCGCCCTATGCTCGATGTCATCCATTTCATGCCACGGGCGTCCGCGGCCCACCTGATTCTTGATCACCTTGGCCAGCTGCCAGGCAAGCACTCCCGCCGCCAGAACCCCCAGCGCCGTGCGGCGATCCCGCCGAAATCGCCAGATGCCCGCACCCACGGCCACCGGTCCCCACAACGAGCCGAGTTGCATCGGGATCCAGAGCGGTCGCTCGAGGAAGTGAGGAGTGTTGTTCATCTGCCTGAACAACTTCGCTTCCCATTTGGGAACACCTGTTGCGGCGAGTCGGGCGCCGGCATCCACAACCGCGGCCCCCGCCAGCACTCGCCCGGCCAGGGTGACGGCCGGCTCGGGTGCAGGATGTGATCGGAACATGATTGCCGACGCTACCGGATTTGATCCCGGCGCCCGTTCGGCGGATGTAGCGTTTCGGGCGTCGTGAACACCTCGGACACAACCGCCACCGGGAACAGCCCATCCACGGAGAGCAGCGCATCCACCGGGAACAGCGCGACTCCTGAATCGATTTCGGCCGGCAGGCAGACCACTCTGTTCGACAGCAGTGAACGCATCAGCGGTTATGAGCGCTCCCCGGAGGACCTCCTTCGGTTCCTGACGTTCCTGGCCGCCAGCCTGGTCGTTCTCTTCCTGAGCACGACCCTTGGAAAGTCGACTGCCAATTTCGAAGAGTCAGTGGTGGACCTGGTCGGGATCAGTTCATCAGTAGCCATTCAGATCCTCTACGGGACCCTGGTGGTGTTGGCGGCTGCCGTGGCGATACTCACACTCCTGGTTCCGTTGATAACCAGGCGGTTCCGACTGTTTGGTTATGTCGTTGCCGCAAACCTGCTGGCAGGATTTGTGATGGGATGGATCGACGCCTTGGTCGCCGATTCCGCTGAGTTGACCAACCAGTGGGCGGCACAAGCCGGGATCTCCGATCTCGGCCCCGACGGAATCGTGATCGCCCAGACGGCGGCAGCCTTCACGGTGTTCTCCCCCTTCATCACCGCAGGTTGGCGAAAGACTCTCTGGGTGGTCCTCGGAATACTCGTGTTCCTTCAGATGACAGTGAGCGTTCATCCACCCCTGAGCACAGCCGCTGCCCTTGTTGTCGGTCCACTCGCCGGCAGCGCGATCTTGCTCGCTTTCGGGCGGCCCAGCTCCCGGCCGACCATCGACGCGATCATCACCGCTCTGAGAGCCAACGGATTCTCCGCTGCAGACCTTCAGCCCGCGGATGTGGATGCGAGAGGATCCACTCCGTACATCGCCACGCTGGATGACGGCACGAGGTTGTTCGCCAAGGTTCTCGGCGCCAACGAGCGCGCAGCTGACCTCATGTTTCGTTACTACCGCCGGTTCCGTCTGAAGAACGTGGGTGATGAACCACCGGACAGTTCGCTCAGACGCACCGTGGAGCACGAGGCACTGGTCGCCCTCTCCGCCAGGGACCGGGGAATCAGGACTCCCCGTCTCCGCTCGGTGAGCAGTGTGGGTTCCGACTCCTTCCTGCTGGCATATGACCTCATCCCCGGGCGATCACTCGACTCGGTGGACGAATCAGAAGTCACAGACACAATGTTGGGCGAACTGTGGCGCGAGGTGCTGCTACTTCAGGAGATGCGAATTGCGCACCGCGACCTCAGGCTCGCTAACGTGTTCCTCGGGGACGACGGAGAACCCTGGATCATCGACTTCGGTTTCTCCGAGGTGGCAGCCCCGGACGACCTGCTCAATGCCGACATCGCACAACTGCTCACCTCCCTCGCGCTGATGGTCGGAATCGAGCGGTCGATCGATTCAGCAGTGGGCGTTCTTGGCGAGAAACGGGCATGCGCGGCGCTCGGCCGACTGCAAACCGCCGCGCTCAGCGGCGCAACCCAGAGCGAACTCAAGGAACAACCGGGTTTGCTCGACGAACTCCGAGGGGGCCTCGCCCGGCGATGTGATCAGGACGACTTCGAAATGGTGCCGCTCGTCCGTTTCAAACCGTCAAACGGGCTCATCCTCGCTGGTGCCGTGGCGATCACCTACTTGCTGATGCCAATACTCGCGGGTGTGCCTGAGTTCAATGATGTGCTCTCCGAAGCCCGCTGGCAGGGCACCATCACCATCGGGGTTGCCGTGCTCATCGGATTGATGGGAGCCACACTGCTCCTGAGGGGCGCATCACGCCGCCCACTCGCACGGACTCCAACGTTCCTGCTGCAGTTCGCCAGCGACTTCGCCACCACCACTGCACCGGCCCGATATGGCGGCGACAGGCTTCAGATGAGATTCCTGATGCGCCACGGCCTCGAAGAAGACGAGGCATCCCTGGCCGCTGCAACAGCCAGGATGAGCCACGTAGCGATCCACGCGGCCCTGCTGATCGTGTTCGCCGCAATTGTTGGCTCCCAGTCTCTGATCCGCGGCGGACTGAACGGCCAGATCCTGCTGAAGGGCGGAATCGGAGTGATCGCGGTGGCCTTGGTCGCGTTGGCCGTGCCATCAGTGAGGCAGCGGGTCTCGGAACACTTCCAGCTACTACGGCACCGCGGCAGGGGGAACATCGGCCGACTCTTCTCATCACCAAGGGCAACGGCAGCGGTCCTGATTGGCGCGAGCCTGTCAGTGGGCATGCAGGTTGCAGCATTTCAGATTTCCTCCGATGTGCTGGACCTCGCACCGGGATTGGCAGTTGTCGGGGCGGTGTATCTGGTCGGTGCCGCAGTGGCCTCCATCGCACCCACACCCGGTCACCTGGTCGCCATTGAGCTCGCCCTCACCATCGGACTGGTGGGCGTCGGGGTAAGCGCTGCAGCCGCAGTTGCCTGTGTGCTGATGTATCGCGCGATCAGTTTCTGGCTCGTCGTGCTGGCCGGGTGGGGTGCCTTCAACTGGCTGCGAACCAACAGCCAGATATGAATCAACAGCCAGATACACCCACGTCGATGTGGCCCCGGAGTGGGCCGGCGACCGCAAGTCCGTTCCTCTTCAGGCTCTCTTCTGGTCTTCAGGTTCTATTCAAGCCATCTTCAGGCCGCTGACCACCTCGGCGAAATGCCGCGGATCGGGTGCGCGGTTGTTGACCAGACTGACGTGATCGGAAATCCCTCGCAACCGCTGTCGAATCAGGCCCGGAATCGCATCTGGCTCGCCCACAACCGCAATGGTCCGGATCAGGTCGTCGTCGATCAGCGGTGCCATCTCCGACCAGCGACCTCCCTTTGCCAGTCGCTTCAGTTCCGGATGCAGATCTCCGTACCCGTGCATCTCGAATACCGGCAGGTAGGCCGGAGTGGTGCCGTAGAAGGCGAGCTGATTCCGAACCGCCTCGTGAGAGGTGGTGAACTCCTCCTCGTCGCGACCGGTGACCACGATGGTCACACACACCACCTCAACGCCGTTCGGGTCTCTTGCGGCCCTCTCGGCCCCGGCGGCGATCGCCGGGAGTGTCAGATTCAACAGCGACTCGCGCGTGTTCACCGGATGGACCAGGAATCCGTCGGCGACCTCTCCCGCCACCGAAGTCATTTTCGGACCAAAGCCGGCGGTGAAGATACGGGGCACACCGTAGGGATTCGGCCCGGGATCGAAAGCGGGGATCATTCGGGTGTGCGTGTAGAACTCACCATCGAAGTCGAGTGATCCGCCAGTCTCCCACGCATCCCATATCGCCCGGATTCCGAGAACCATCTCCCGCATTCGGGCCACAGGCCTTGTCCACGGCATGGAATAACGCTGCTCGATGTGCGGCTGGATCTGGGAGCCGAGGCCAAGGGTCATTCGCCCGCCGGTGACGGTTTGAAGATCCCACGCAGCATTGGCCAGCGTCATCGGAGTTCGGGCGAACGCGATGGCGATCGCCGTGCCCAGCTCGATCGTGGAGGTGTGTTCACCGGCCACCGCCAACGGTATGAACGGATTGTGCTTGGCCTCGAAGGAGAAGGCGCGGTCGTAACCGATTGCCTCAAGTTCGGAGTAGATGGTCCGGGCATCCCGCAGATCCTCGGTGGGGACCGTCATGGACACATGCATGCGGGTCAACCTAATCACCTGGCCGTGCAACGAAGTTCACGTTTTCGATGTCCTGTCCTGTCGGAGGACCTCGAGCGGTGTCGACGGCTGACCAACAGCCAGATGCCAACAGAGCGCAAGGGCGTAGCCGAGCGCTCCTCCGCCGACGATGTCCAGCGGAAGATGCGCACCGACGTCGATTCTGGCCAGACCCACCAGCAGTGCCACCCCGTAGGCCGCGACTCGCATTGGCCTCGTCAGATATGGACTCAGGACTGCGGCCAGGGCAAATGCAATGGCCGAGTGCCCGGACACGAATCCCAGACCTTCCTCCGGTGTGCCCGACTTGAATGTCAGGTCCTGGATTTCCTCGAACGGCCTGCCGCGTTCAATCGTCCACTTCACAACCTTCGCCAGCTGCCAGGCGATGACCGGTGCCACGATCGCTCCGACCCACGGTCTCCAGGTGCGCCAACGAAGCCATGCGAGAACAGCCACGAGTGCCGGGCCGAACAGACTGCCGAGCTGCATCGGGACCCACAGGACTCCGGGCAGCCAGGCGGGGCCGGAGTTCAGGAAATCGAACAGATCCACTTCCCACTGTGGAACTCCCCCGACGGCCACCAGTGTGGTCAGGCCGAGCACACCCAGGGCGGCCAGGATCTTGAGCCAGAGGTCGTGCGGCCGAACCCACAGACTCTGCGGATACGGCTGCGATGGCGCAGTCATTTCTGGCGCCATTTCCGGCGATCTCGCATGAACATCCGAGTGGTTTTGCATTGAACGCCACGATGAACCCGTGGAGTACGATCCGATCCGATCATGAACACCGACAACCCTCCTGAAGTCACCGACTCTTCGCTTCTGTCACCAGACAGTATTGACTTCCTCGGAGCCAGGGAGGAAGTGATCGGGTACGTCCGGTCTCCGCGCGATGTACTTCGCGTGGTTGCCTTCGGAGTCACCGCCGTGATCGTGGCGCTGATCACCCGATACCTGCGGGACTCGCTCGACACAATCGAGATCGACCTGAGCGAGTTGCTCGAACTGCCTTGGGACCGGGCTCAACTCCTGCTCGACGGAACACTGGTGGCGATGACCTCAGTGGTGGGCCTGGCCATCCTGGTCGTACCGCTGGTGATGCGCAGATGGCGCCTGTTCGGGTACGTGGTGGCGGCCAACATCGTTGCGGGCGGAGCCATCGCCCTGCTCAACGCCTGGATCACCAGTGAAGAGCTGACCAGTTCGGCCACGGGTTCGGGGACTGTGGAGCTTGCCCGCTCCGTAGGAGTGGATGCTGCCGGCGCCACCCAACTGATCGCAGCCTTCATCGTCATTGCCCCATTCGTCGCTCGCAAGTGGCGCCGGGCCGGTGTTGTTCTGGTCGCCGTCATGTTGGTGATGCGCCTGGTCGTGGTGTCGGGCGAGAGTACCCATGCCCTTCTCGTGATCACTGTGGGCGGCTTCGTCGGAAGTCTCGTGCTGGTGGCCTTCGGCCGACCGGTCTCCCGACCGACCATGGGTGCAATCCAGTTCGAACTCTGGAGCAACGGCCTGGACGTCGCCGAGCTGGAGCCGGCATCGGTGGATGCACGTGGTTCGGTGCCTTACTTCGTGACCCTCGAAGACGGAGGGAAGGTCTTCGCCAAGGTCATGGGGGCGGAAGAGCGTGCAGCCGACCTGCTGTTCCGCCTGTACCGCTGGCTCAGGCTGAAGAACGTCGGAGACGAGCGACCGTTCTCCTCGCTGCGGCGCACGGTGGAACACGAAGCCCTGGTTTCGCTGAGAGCGCGCGATGTGGGTGTGCTGACTCCCCGGCTCCGCACTGTGAATCCGGT
>JAUXGW010000187.1 GCA_030621865.1 Actinomycetes bacterium | reverse complement strand
GGCACGTTCCCCGCATACAACTCGTTGCCACGAAGCTCCTCATTGAAGGAGTACCGGGTGTAGGGGATTCCCCAGCGAACGGCGCCATTCTCGGAGGCGATCCCGACGACCAATGCGGCTGCCGTGTAGATCCCGGTCCGTTTCCAGCCGAGGTGCCGGCTTGCCAGCACGACGAACGCGATGCCGAACAACGTGACGTACCAGCGATCCACCAGTGTGCCCAAAACTTCGTCGATCATGAAGATCCCCCCTGAAGAAACTCGACCCTATCCCAACCTGACACGCGTGTCATCGGCCGATCCAGATCGCGGGAGTCCATACACGCCAACGACCTCAGTTGTCGTCGGCGACGTGGACGAGCCGACCCCGTGCCCACGTCTCGAGCACCGACAGCTCCCGTGGCCCATCGCCCTGTTCCCCCAGAACGACGAGGTCGGCGACCTTTCCGACCGTGAGGCTGCCACGTTCGTGTTCCTGCCCGCCGGCGAAGGCGGATCCGGCTGTGTAGGCGGTCAGCCAGTCATCGGTCGATACGGATTGATCAGCGCCGAACACGATTCCCTCGCTGCGCCGGTGCTCACCGAATCGGGCGCATTCGAGCGGATTGACAGGTCCACAGGGATCGTCCGAGGATCCCGCCAGCACGAGCCCGGCATCGGCCAGCGTGGCGAACGGCAACCACGAAGCGTCGTCGGGTTGGAACTCTCCCGCGCTGCGTCCGACATGTTCGACGAAGCCGGGCTGAACCACGCCGACTGCGCCGACCTCGACGGCCTCGCGAGCGAGGGCGGGCGAGGCCATGCCCACGTGCTCGATGCGAAAGCGGTGGTCGTCATCGCGTCGCACGCGGCTTGCCTGGCGAAACGCCTCGACCGTGTCGGCCACACCTTGATTGCCCATGGCGTGCACACCAACCCGGAAACCCCGTTCCACCGCCAACTTCAGCTCGCTCAGCAAGTCGGGATGGCGGTAGCCCATCACCAGCCGTTCCCCACCCAAATGAACGTCGAAGGCGGGAGCTGCCCCGCCATCCGCGAAGAACTTCAGTGGTCCGACCCGAAGTGTTTCGTCACCCGATCCCGTCGGAGCTCCATCGAGCCGATCGCCGAACGCATTCGTGAGGAACGGATCAGGGTGGGGCATGGCCAGGACGGAGATGGGCAGTTGGCCGGCTCGGGCCATTGTGGCGTAGACGGCTTCCGTGGCCGGGTCACACGCCGCGTCGTGCACTGCGGTGATGCCGAGGCTCAGGAGATGGGTCGCACGCCTCTCGATGTGTTCGGCCCAACGGTCGGGATCTGTGTAGGAGCGCATCGACGCTGAATGGGCACGGCCGGCAGATCGTTCCAGAACAAGACCTGTCGGGTCGCCCCGATCGTCGGCAACGATGAGGGGATCACGGCGAGCGGCCTCGCGCCCGATGCCGAGGTTCTCCAGTCCCGCGCTGTTGAGCACGCATTGGTGGTAAGTGCTGTGCATCACGATGGCCGGCTGGTCGCCGGTGACCGCGTCGAGGTCGTGTCGGTCGAACATGAGCCCGGTCACGAGTTCGTCCCAGCTGTCGGCACGGATCCACTCGGCCTGAGGCTTGCGCCGGGCCTGTTGCTCGAGCAGTTGCTGGAGTTCGTCGATGGTCCGCGTGGCAGAGCAGTCTCCCCACAGGGGTTGGAGTGCGACGATCGACAGGTGGCAGTGGGCGTCGATGAACGCCGGAATCAGCATTGCACCGCCGATGTCGTGGTGAACGGCGGTCGGGTACGCCTTCGCCAACTGGGCATCGCCGATGTCGATGATGCGGCCGTCGGAGATCACGATCACCTCGGCGGTCGGCCGCTGGGGATCCATCGTCCTGATCGGGCCACCCGAGATGATGGTGGGGACCGTCGATGGTCGCTTCACTGCAGGATCTTCAACGCGAGCTTTCCGAGACCCCGATCGGCGCGTTCCGGATTCTCATCGATGCCGATGAGCACGTTGTGGGCGCTGTCGAGCATGGCGCGGCGGAGAACGTTTCCAGGGGGCATCGGGACCGGTCGTTTGGTGACGAACGGCAGTTCGGTCAGTTCGGTTCCGCCAGTGAGCAGCATGTCGCGGACGATCTTGCCGATGAGTCGGCTCGGCCCCACCCCGTGGCCCGCGTAGCCCAGCGCGTAGAGGATGCGCTGGCCCTTGAGCCAGTTGACCGACGCGATGCTGTCGACTGTTCCGCAGACCGGCCCGGCCCAGCCGCGGTCCATCTGGACGTCATCGAGATAGGGGAATGTCCAGCGGAAAGTCTCTTCGAGTCGGTCGAAGAGTTTCTGGTTGCGGTCGTGACGCTGATTGGGTCCGCCCGGCATGAACGGGGCGTCTCGTCCGCCCCACAGGATCCGCCCGTCGGCGGTCGGTCGGCTGAAGTGGACCATGACGCGCTTGTCCTCGATGCCGCACCGACTCTGCCAGCCGATGCGTTCCCACTGCTCGGCCGTGAGGGGTTCGGTCAGCGAGATGTAGGCGTAA
This sequence comes from Actinomycetes bacterium, assembly GCA_030621865.1. Classification (GTDB taxonomy): domain Bacteria; phylum Actinomycetota; class Acidimicrobiia; order Acidimicrobiales; family Microtrichaceae; genus JAHRAZ01. The sequence goes on along the minus strand of JAUXGW010000187.1, from coordinate 2,515 downwards.
ATGGTGAAGATGAAGCGGCGAAGCTCGGGAATGGCCTGTGCGTAGGCATTGGTGGCGATCACCGCGCGATCCGCGTGGACGGTACCGAACGGCGTTCGGGCCTCCACCCGGAGACCGCCGATGGTTTCGACGGAATCCACGGGAGTGAATTCGCGGATCTTGACGCCGCGTCGGCGGGCGGCGTCTGCCAATCCCCGCGCCAGCGCTGCGGGATCGAGGATGAGGGCTTGCTCTTCGAAATGGCCGATTCGGAAGGTGTCGCTCCGCGCGTACTCCTGAAGCTGCTCCCTGTCGAGGAACTCGATCGGAAGCCCGAGGCGATCCGCCGCTTCGACGTCCTGACGGATGCGCACATCCTGCTCGGGTCCGTTGGACACGGTGAGGTTGCCGGAGCGCCAGATGTCCGCCTCGATGTTCTCGGCCCGGGCGAACTCCTCGATTTCGCTGATGGCGTCGTGCATGGCCAGATAGGTGGCCCGTGCCTGATGGGATCCGACCATTTTCCTGAGCTGATGGATGTTGCGACCGACCATCGTCATCGCGAAACCACCGTTGCGTCCGCTGGCTCCGTACCCCACGACCTTTTGTTCGAGAACGGTCACGTCGATCGCGGGATCGGCGTCCTTCAGGCAGATGGCCGACCAGAGTCCGGTGTATCCGCCACCCACGATGACCACGTCGGTGACCTCGTCGCCGTCGAGACGCTCACCCGGTTCGTAGTCCTTGTGCTCGAGCCAGAAACTGCGTGTCTTCCAGTCACCTGTCATCGTCTTGATCACCCGTCATGTGTTGCCTCACCCGTCGGGTCGGGTCCTGTGCGGTTGGATCCCGTCGGGTTGGAGATCGTGCAGTGTTCATCGAGCCAGTCCCTGATCAGTGGGAAGATCTCGCCCGGAGAAGCCTTGCCGGCCACGAGATCGTCGTGGCCGAAGTCGATCGAAAATCCATCTGCGGTGCCGGCTTCGATGTATGTCTTGTCAGCACAACTCAGGGCGTCGAAAGTGGAACGAACCGCGGCGGCCGGTCGCTGAAGATCTCTCGCTGCTGCCATGACGAGCAAAGGCAGATCGATCTCGTCGAGTCGGTCGCTCCACACCAAGGAGTGGTCGAGGCTGCGCATCGTGTCGTTGGCCACCCAGTCACTGAACTGGTCGGCGAGCAAGGTCGACTCATCGGGTATGCCGTTGAAAAGGTAACGAGCGGGGACGATGGGGTCTGCGTTGCTGGGCCGGAAGCTGGACTCGAGTTCGCTCGAGCCGGTCAGGGCCAGGAGGGGTCCTGCATAGTGCGATCCGGCCCTGAAAAGGACCCGTCCCTTGCGCCGCATCTGCGGGGGAGCGGTGATCCCCGGGACCTTGGCCTCGGGTGGCGTCAGAACCGGTGACCCGAACGTGATCCCGCCGCGTAGCTGTTTGGTCGTGCCGGAGATCGACGATGCGTACAGCGCCTGTCCGCTCATCTCGAGACCGAGCCAGAATGCCTGTTCCGATCCCGAGCGGTTGCATGCCGCCGCGACCGCAGTTGGAAGGTCGTGGTTGACGAAGTCGTCGAAACTCCACTGGAGATCGGACACCGGTCCGCCGGGGGGCCAGCTCTCGCCGCGGCCACGGAGGTCGACGGCGTAGAAGTCGTAGCCTGCCTCGGAGAGGTGACGGGCGAGGCTGGTGCTCGGCGTAAGATCCCAGATGAGTCGGCTGCCGGCGAACCCGTGGCTCGCCACGACCGGGAACGGCTTGCGTTCACCTCGCGCCGCATACCGGTACATGCAGATCTTCCATCCGTCTGCAGTTTCGGCGTAGAGGCGCTCGTCTTCACCGGTCTCGAAGCTGAGGTCGCGATAGAAGCCCCGGAGCTTCATGCCGCCGACAGCCCCCGCGGCGAGAGTGGCCATGCCGACACCGGCGGCAACATTGCGTGCAAAGGTCATTTCGTTGGCTCCTCGGTGCGTTGGACCAGCTCCGCCGATTCGGCGGCGGAATCGCGGATGAGGCCCCGTCGGTACAGGCCCGGAGCCACCGCGCGGGTCACAATCCCCAATCGCAGCCAGCGGGGGATGGTCTGCTCGAAGCGTCCCGATTCAATTGCATGGAGGACCGCGTCAGCTATCCGTGACGGCTTCTGCGGTCTCGGAATCTTGCGCTGGAATGGCACACCTCGTGCATCGGTGAAACCAGTTGCCACCGGACCAGTGTTGACCAACGAGACTTCGACACCGAATGGTGCCATCTCGGCGGACAGTGACTCGCTCAGTCCCACCACGGCGAACTTGCTGCCCGAGTAGGCGGCCTCGAACGGTGCTCCGAGGCGTCCGGCCACCGACGCCACGTTCACGATGTGTCCGCGACGGCGCTCGGCCATGCCGGGGAGCACCGCCAGCGTGGCGTAGACCGTGCCGAGGTAGTTGACCCGCATCAGGCGTTCGAAGGTTTCCGCAGACTCCTCGAGCATCGCGGCGTATGCACCGATACCGGCGTTGTTCACCAGGATGTCCGGCGGTCCGATCGCGTCGGTCAGA
>JAUXGW010000129.1 GCA_030621865.1 Actinomycetes bacterium | reverse complement strand
CGGTCACCCGAATCCTTGCCAGAGGTGCAATCGCGGGCTTCCGCCCTTGCAGGCAGGACCCCTTGATCGTGCTTTGCGAGCTGGGGATCGTGGGTTCGATTCCCATCAGCTCCACTCCGGAAACCGAAAGTCAGAGGTCCTAGGCTCTGACCCGGAACGATTCAGATGAAATGAATCGTACCGATGGCATCACAACGCGGCGGTGCTGATTCGCTTGCGGGCGCGAAGTCTGCGGCGTGAGGAAGGGGGAGCGCCTTGACGTCAGGATCCGAAGCGGAGCCGAAACGTGTCGTGCAATGGACCACGGGGATCGTCGGGTCGTCGGCCCTGCGGAACATGGTGATCCACCCAGACCTCGAGGTAGTCGGGTGTTACGCGCACAGTCCGGAGAAGGTCGGTGTGGATGCGGGCGAGCTGTGCGGCATCGACCCGATCGGCGTGGTGGCCACCGACAGCATCGACGACATCATCAGCCTCGCTCCGGACTGTGTCGTCTACATGCCGCAGTGGCCCCAAGTGGCCGAGATCGAGCAGCTGCTGGGCGCTGGAATCAACGTGGTCACCACCGCACGGTTGGTCACCGGTCGTTACTACGGCGATGACGCGGGAGATCGCCTGGAGCGGGCAGCGAAGTCGGGCGGTGTTTCATTACACGGCACGGGCATGAACCCGATGTTCGTGCCCACGATTGCGCTCGCCGCTACTGCAATGTGTCGCGAGGTCCGCAAACTCACCATCCTCGAATCAGTCGACTGCCTGCCATACGGAGCGGCGGGGACCTGGGAGGCCTACGGATTCGGAACCCCCGTCGACGATCCGAACCTCAAGGACAATCTCTGGCGGGCAGAGCCGGGCTACCGCGAGGTGCTCGACATACTGGCGCACAGCCTGGGCGTCGAACTCGATGACATGACGATGGAAGCCGAATTCGCCGCCGCCAGGGAGGACCGTGATCTCGGGTTCATGAAGATCCCCGAGGGCACCGTTGCTGCACTGAAAGCCTGCTGGAGCGGACTCGTCGGCGGCGAGCCGTTCGTGCAGCTCCACATGATGTGGAAACTCGGCGGCTTGCTCGGATACACCGAAGAACCCGATTGGCCGGTGCTGTACGGCTACAAGCTGGAAGTCGAAGGCGAACCGAATGTGAAAGTGGACTTCATGTTCATGCCGGAGGACATCGGCACCATGGACATCGGGATCCCAACCGCGATGCCTGCCGTCAACTCGATCATCACCGTGTGCGATGCACCGCCCGGCGTGGTCACGCTGTCGGACATGCCGATGATCACTGGACGCGGGCTGCCGCGCTCGCGGGACCCGCAGCACCTCGTCTGAGGTGGTCTTGTGAAATCAGCCGGAAATTCAGCGGCGCTCTCATCCGCACGCGAGATCGCGGCCTGCGCGGGTCATCCCAGCTGTACCCGACAGACCATGCCGCCGAGGCGTTCCAGGACTGGTGCTCGGTATGCCAAATGGAGCCAAGATGGGACACGGATCTGCGGGGGCGAGAGGTCCCTCGCAGCCAGTCGGGATGTCCCATAGGATTCCGGTCATGGCGGCTCTCGGGATCGACATCGGGACCACCAACGTCAAAGTGGTGCTGCTCGATGACCATGGCGAACTGCAAGCGGCGGCCATACGGCCGCTGCGGACCGACTCCGCCGGCGGCGCCGTCACACAGGACGCCGATCAGATGTGGCGTCAGGTCGTGGCGGCGGTGCGCTCTGCGACTCGCGAGGTGCCGGCGGCCGCAGAACAGGTGAAGGCGATCGGTGTCTGCTCGCAGTACTCCTCCGTCGTGCCGCTCGGATCAGACCTCACACCGGTCGGGCCCATGGTCCTGTGGCAGGACCAGCGAGGCACCGAACCTTCGCTCGCCATCATGGCCGAGCATCCCGATGCGTTCGAACAGTGGATCGAGATACACGGAATACCGCCCATCGGCTCGGGACTCGCGCTCGGGCACCTGCTCGTCCTGGAACAGTCGCCGAGCCGAACCGGCACCTCGGTCTATCTCGAAGCAATGGACTATGTCGTCGCCCGCCTCACCGGAACGGCCGTGGCCACCCAGCACTCGATGTTCATGAGCCAGCTGTGTGACAACCGGACTCTCGGCGCGACCGAGTACGACCCGACGCTCCTGGCGATGGCCGGATTGAACTCCGCCCGACTACCCCCACTGGTTCCGGTGGGAAGCACGGTCGGAACCGTGCGGGCCGACGTGGCTGCGTCGATCGGGCTGCCGGCCACGGCCTCGGTGACCGCAGGCACCAACGACACCACGACCGACGCCATTGCCACCGGGGCCCTGGCCGAGCATCGATTCGGTCTGGCCATCGGCACCACCAGTGTCCTGGTCGACACTGTGGATGCCATGGAAGTCGATCTTGATCACGAGATCCTGTCCATGCCCGGTCCGTTCCTCGACCAGTATCTGGTCTTCGCCGAGAACGGCCTGGGGGGACGGGTGATGCAGCAGGTCCTCGAGTCGCTGATCCACGCTGACGATGCACTCGGCAACGACCGCCGCGAGGACCCTTTCGACCGGCTCGACGCCGCCGTCACGGACTCACCACCAGGAGCTCGCGGGGTGATGTGTCTCCCCTGGTTCCACGGCAGCCTCGCACCGAGAAACGACCCCGGCATGAGGGGAGGATTCCTGAACCTCTCGCTCGACACGCGACGGACCGACCTGGTGCGCGCCACGGTCGAGGCCACTGCGCACAATCTGGCGTGGCTGCTGCCTCACGTCGAAGCCTTCGTCGGCCACTCGATGCTGCGTACGGGATTCGTGGGCGGCGCAGCTCGATCCGACCAGTGGTGTCAGATCCTGGCCGACGTACTGGATCGACCTGTGCATCGGATCGCCGAACCGGAGCGGGCAGTGGCTCGGGCCGCGGCCTTGTTGGCACGGCATCACCAGGGGGAGATAGACCGACACGAACTCGGCGACTTCGTGGTGGACGACCAGGTCTTTGATCCGAACCAGGCACTTCGGGGGCTCTACGAACATCGCCACGGACAGTTCGAAGCGGCCTTTGACGCACTTCAGCCCATCATGACCACGCTGGCGGCGACTCCCTCGCCGGCTGGCACCGATTCGTGAACCACAACCAACGGGACCTTCAATGAGCAACGACTATCCGTATACAGAGCAGTACCCGGTCAACCGCGGGTTGCCCGAAGAGGGGCGGCCGCGTGCCGAGATCGCCGCGGAACTGGCTTCGATGGCCGAAGCAGAAGATGCAGTCTGGGAATCGGGGCGCTGCTCGGGGACGATGTACTGCGGTGACCATGAGCACTACGCGTTCATGGCTGACGCCTATGCCCGCTTCGGGCACGTGAATGTGCTGCAGCGCGACATGTGCCCGAGCGCCACCCGTTTCGAGGGTGAGATCATCGCGATGACCTTGGACATGCTTGGTGCCGGCTCGATGGGCCCGGACGCCGATCCCGCCGGGATGGTCACCTCGGGGGGAAGCGCAAGCATTCTGCATGCGGTGCTTGCCTACCGCGAACAGGCTGCCGCCAAGGGAGTTGGGCGGCCGAACTTCATCAAGCCCGAGACGGCCCACCCTGCCTTCGACAAGGCCTGCCATCTTCTGGGGATCGAACTGCGGCGGGCACCCGTGGATCCCGAGACGACCAAGGCCGACCTCGACGCGGTCGAGTCGCTCATCGATGACCAGACCATCGCGATGGTCGGCTCGGCCTGCAACTACGGATATGGAACCATCGACCCAATCGGGGAAATGGGTGCCATGGCCCTGCAGCGGGGCATCGGCCTGCACGTCGACGCGTGCCTGGGTGGGTTCATCCTCCCATGGGGGCGTGAGCTCGGATACCCGATCGAGGCTTTCGACTTCAGGGTTCCCGGCGTCAGCAGCATCTCGGCGGATACTCACAAGTACGGCTACGGCTTCAAGGGGACCTCTGTGATCGCCTTCGCCGATCGCGCACTGCGAAACGGCCAGTACTTCTACCTCACGGACTGGTCCGGTGGGAAGTACTTCTCGCCTGGCATCGACGGATCGCGATCGGGCGGCCTGCTCGCCGCGACCTGGGCCGCCATGGTCAGCCTCGGCCGGCAGGGTTACATCGAGTATGCACGACGCATCTTCTCCACCGCCGATGCGATGAAGGCGGCCGTGGCCTCCCACGACGAGCTTCGTATCATCGGCGACCCCACGTTCTGCTTCAGTTTCACCAGTGACGTCTTCGACATCTATCACGTCAACGACGAGATGCGGCAGAAAGGTTGGAGGTTCAACGGTCAGCAGTACCCCAACGCCATTCACATGGCAGTCACCCGCCCCCAGACCGAGCCGGGAGTGGTGGACGCCTTCCGGGAGGACCTCTCCGATGCTGTCGCGTTTGCAGTTGCACACAAGGACGAGGATCCCTTCAGCGCCGCGATCTACGGCGGGGTCGCCGGCGGGCTCACCGATGAAGCCGATGAGTTCATCCGCGGGATCATGGAATCGATGATGGACGCCCAGCAGGGTTTGCCACCACTTGACTGAGACGCCCGTCAAGGCGTCTGGGCCCCGTTGCATCGTGCGGAATGCCGCGCTCGCGGGACCCACAGCACCTCATGGAAGGTGACTGCGTGAGTTCAGCCGGTGAGGCTCAGGGGCTTCGCTCCCGGCTGCACGGCCGCAGCAGGGGCCGCCCCTGCCACGGTGGTGGTCACTCCGGGCACGGTCGTTGTAGTCGTAGTGGTGGTAGTGGTCGTCGTGGCAATCCCGAGTTGGCCGGACGCTATGAGATCTTCGGTCCAATTCGCGTCGACAATCCAGGACTGACCGTCGAGGGCTGCGGACGCAATGTTGATCGTCGCAGTGAGCGTCTGGTCTTCCACCCCGCCCGGGGTCCAGGCACAATCGACGGTCCGCATGGTTGAAGCACCCACGGTGCAGTTCGTGAGTCCCGAGGTATTCGTTCCGAGCGACAACGTCCCATTGCCGTCGGTGTCTCTGATATTCACCCCGACTAAGGTTGCAGGCCCGGCCCCGGCTGAATGGAAGGTGACGGTAACGATCGAACTGGAACCCGGTGCCGCGGGATTGGGGACGATGCTGTCGATGGTGGCGGTGATTGTCGGCGGCACCGGCCCGGCCGCCGCTCCGACCATTGCCGGATACGCAAGCGCACCGACGAGGAGCCCAGCCGCAGCAAGCATCGTGTAGAAAATCGTGCGAGATTGGCGCAAGCCGGCCATGGAACAACTCCATCGTTGTGATGTTGGGGGGACAGAAATGTTGCAATGCCGGGGAGGAACCCGGTGCGACAGCAAGCGTAGCCCGACCGGGTTCCCCGAGCGACCATGGCTCAGCCTGCAGCCAAGGCTGATTTGGGCTTCATGCCGCTGGGCCAGACTGCCGGGATTGTGTGAGGTCAGCGGGGCGCGGCCCATCGTGATCGGCCAGCGGATGGGCGAAGAGCCTTTGGTAACCTGTGCGGGTGTTATTCCCCCGGGCAGTGTTTGTCCCCCGAAGAACGGTGACCGATGGGCGACGTTGAGGAAACGGTGCTTCCCGGAGTCGGCATCCGTTATGAGTTCTCCACCGTCGACTCCGAGCGGATCGGCGTACTCGTACACCTCTCCGGCCGCCGCGAGCTGTTCACACCGTTACCAGATGATCCCGACGCGTTCGACACAGTCGCCCACCTTGATCCCGATGACGCCCGCACCCTGGCTGACCTGATGGGCGCACCCCACATCGCCGAGCGGTTCGACGACCTGCAACAACAGGTCGAAGGCCTGGCGATCGACTGGTTGCGTCTCAAGGACAGTTCCCCTCTTGCCGGTAGATCCCTCAAGGAATCGGCCATCCACACCGAGACGGGTGTCTCCATCGTCGCCGTCATTCGCAGCGGTGTGGCCGTCCCGGCTCCCGCGGCCGAATTCGTGCTCGAATCCGGTGACCTCGTCGTCGCAGTCGGAACACCCGAAGGTGTCGCGGAGGTCAACGAACTCGTCCGGGGTTCCGAGCACCATTCGTGATCGCCTCCACCGATCACCTCGCGGTCGTGCTCATCGAGCTGGGCCTCGTGGTGCTGGCTCTGGCCCTGCTGGCGCGGCTCGCGCACCGCTTCGGGCTGAGCCCGATACCGCTGTATCTCCTGGCGGGACTCGCTGTCGGCCAGGAGGGCATCATCAAGCTCGACGTGAGCCGCGACTTCGTCGACACCGGCGCCGAAATCGGTGTCGTGTTGTTGTTGCTGGCGCTCGGCCTGCAGTTCACCGCGGCTGAACTACGAACCGGGCTCCGAACCGGCTGGCCCGCCGGACTCGTCGACGGTGCCCTGAATTTCACGCCCGGACTGCTCGCCGGGCTGGTGCTCGGATGGAGTCCCGGGGCTTCCCTCCTGCTCGGCGGCGTGACCTACATCTCGTCATCCGGAATCATCTCCAAACTGCTCGGCGACCTCGGACGACTCGCCAACCGCGAAACCCCGGTCATCCTCACGATCCTGGTGATCGAGGACCTGGTGATGGCGGTGTACCTGCCCATCGCAGCGATCGTCGCCGCGGGCCAGATGCTCACCGTTGGCAGCGCAGCCGCGGCGGCCGGCGCACTCCTGGCGGCCGCCGCGGCGCTGTATTTCGCACTCCGCCACGGGCGTCACGTAAGCAAAGTGGTCACCAGCAGTTCCGACGAGGTGGTCCTGCTCAGCGTCATCGGCCTCACCCTCTTCGTTGCCGGCGTCGCCCAATACGTCGGAGTCTCCGCCGCGGTCGGTGCGTTCCTCATCGGCATCGCCGTGGCCGGTCCGGTCGCCGATCGCGCCGCAATCCTGGTCGGGCCACTGCGGGATCTGTTTGCAGCCATTTTCTTCTTCCTGTTCGGCCTGCAAATCGATCCGAGCGGTCTGGGTTCCGTGCTCGTTCCGGCACTGGCCCTCGCGGTTCTGACCGGCGGCACCAAACTGGCCACCGGCTACTGGGCAGCCCGAAGAGCAGGCATCGCCCGATCCGGTCGCATACGCGCCGGAACAGCACTGATCGCCCGTGGCGAGTTCTCGATCATCATCGCCGAACTCGGACTGGCATCCGGGATCGAACCTCAACTGGGTCAGCTCGCCGCGGCATACGTACTGATCCTGGCCGTCGCCGGACCGCTGATCACCCG
>JAUXGW010000185.1 GCA_030621865.1 Actinomycetes bacterium | reverse complement strand
GGTCAGAGGTCACACCACCTTTGTCTCGTTGACGTGTCTGGCTGACGGCAGGCCAGGCGACGGCTGGTTGTCCCTTCGCGGACTGCACATCGGAACGATGTTTGGAGGCGGTGACCTCGATCGCGCAAGCCAGAATCCACGGAAGGTGGAGTACCCTCGCGTCCGGTCGATCAAGCGGGAGGAGCCAGCGATGGCAGCAACGGACCGAGATCATGTCAACAGCGATGCTCTCGTGTCCACGGAGTGGCTCGCCGACCGCCTCGACGATCCGTCAGTGCGGGTCGTGGACGCCCGTTTCGATCTGCGGTACGGATCCGACGGATTTCTCGAACAACACCCTGAGCGAGACGCATACTCTGTCGGCCATATTCCCGGGGCAGTTTTTGTCGATGTGATGGGCGACCTCTCGGATCCTGACGATCCAACGGTAATCCCGCCACCGGAACGCTTCGAGGCCTTGATATCCGGTCTGGGAATCGGCAACGACACAACCGTCGTGCTCTACGACGGCGCTGGTGGTACCTGGGCCGCGCGCCTCTGGTGGGCGTTGCGTTATCACGGCCACGACGACGTCCGGTTGCTCGACGGTGGCTACCCGCGCTGGGCTGCCGAAAAGCGATCCACGGAAGCGGGGGTGGTGGAAGCTCAGCCGGCGAAGTTCATCGCCCAGCTTCGTCCCCAGATGCGGGTGACGGCCGACGAGGTGCAGGCCGCACTCGACGACGGGAGCACGTGTATCATCGATGCTCTGCCCGAGATGATCTACTCCGGCGAGATGGGCCTGTACCCAACCCACAGGACCGGACACATTCCCGGGGCGCTGAACATCCCCGCTCCCGACAATCTGGACCCGACCTCGATGACGCTGCTCCCCACTGGCGACCTCATTCGTCTGTGGGAGCGGGCCGACCTCAGTCCGGAACGTCGGGTGATCACGTACTGCGGCGGTGGGGTTTACGCGTCATTCGCCCTGTTCGCGCTTCATCTCCTCGGGCACGACAACGCCGCTCTCTACGACAGTTCATGGGCGGAGTGGGGTGCCGATCCGAAGCGTCCCGTCGAGACAGGCGCTGACACCCAGAGGTAGATTGAAGCCAGAGGTGGATTGAAGCCGTCGGCACCCGCTCGACAGCAACGTTTGGAACACCATGGCACGAGTAGAACTGATCGACCCCGACCGAGCTGAGGGCCGCCAGAAGGAAGTCTTCGAGCGTGTGAAGGACTACTACCAGATGGTGCCGGGGCTGCAGAAGGCGCTCAACTACCTCCCCGAAGTCACCGACGCGTTGTGGACCCTAAGCCTCGCCACTGCCATGGAAGGCAGCATCAGCGAGGAACTCAAGCGGGTGTTCTTCTCCGTCACTGCCTATGAGGTCGAATGTGAATACTGCACGGCAGCCCACATGATTGCCCTCATGGGCAAGGACTGGACCCGCGATGAATGTGTCTCGCTGATCGAAGGGAACCATTCGCCGCGCCTCAGCGACAAGGAGAACGCCGCAGTCGATTTCGCCCGCGTTGTGGGACGTCGCCCAGAGGCTGTCACCGACGAGCTCGTCCAGGGTCTGCGCGATCATGGCTGGACCGATCCCGAGATCGTCGAGATCGTGGCATCGGTATCGCTCATGCGATACACAAGCACGGTTGCCAGCGCCCTGAACGTGCCTCTCGAAGCAGCGATGGACGGGGTCGGGATCAGTTGCGGTGTCCCTCTCGACGACCTGAATTCCTCGACGACCTGAAACCCTCGGGTCAACACTGCCCGGTAGTGTTCACCTTCGGCTGCGGGTGGCGAAAACTGAATACGGCTGAGCTGGTCTCTCAGTGATCCAAGGTGCCTACGAAGACCGTCGGGTCGCAGCCGAAGCTGTAGGCCCGGGGCATGACCCCATCGGGGCCATCGGTGGATGTGACCGTGCGGGAGGTTTGGTGGAAGAGCAGGTTGTTGCCTTCAACGTCGGTTACGTAGAACGTTCCGCCACCAGTGTTCTCGAGAACTGAAAGCTCTGGGTCGGGGATCATGGTCAGATCGCAGTTCAGAGCGGCGATCGTTGTGAATTGCCGGTGGGCGAGGGCAACTTGGTCGATCGTGGTTGTTGTGTCGGGTGCAAAGGTCGGAGCGGGGATTGTCGACGGCGCAGCGATGCTCGTTGTGGTCGTAGCGATCGTTGTTGAAGTAGTGGTTGTTGTCTCCTCGGCAAGAACCGATTCATCGTCTTCATCTCCGCCCGATCTGGCGAGGAGGAATGCTCCGATCCCGAGGGCTAGAATCGCCAAGACAGCAAGCACCGGAATCCACCATCTTGTTGCCGAGGTCGCGTCGGTGTCTGTGGCGCCATCCGGCGTTGCTCCTGCCCGTGTGTCAGAACCGCAGGCATCGCAATGTGTGCCATCAATCGGTTCTCCACAGTTCGTGCAGAAGCTGGAAGGGCCGGTGTCAGTCATTGGTCAGGTCCTCAGTGGGGAGTCAGAAGTTTTGTACGGTGCCTTCGATGGTCATCGATCGCCGAGACTCAGTCGAATCCGGGGTTCGGATAGAAGACATCGACGATCCACGTGTAGACCTCGATCAGCTCCTCCACGGTGGTCCCATCGATGATCGGCGTCGACAGCCCTTCGGCTCCGGGCTCTTCGAACTCAGCCACCCGCCAATCCGGGGCACCGTCTTTGGTCAGCACCGCCGAAGTCGAATGGATGCTGCCGAGCAAGTTCAGCAGGATATCCGGTTCACTATCCCCAGTGAGGTCCGCAGAAGTCCAGTCGTACACAGGTTGTCCGAACTCGAATACGTGGCTCGCAATCCAGGTGTCCCCCGAATACGAGTAGAGGCGCAGTGTGCCGTTGTCGACGTCCAGGAAGTCATCGTTCTCTTCCGTGATTGCAACGATTCCGAACGTCTCCGTGGACGTTTCCACAACTTCGCTCTTCTGAACGTCGCCGAGTTCAGAAGCCTGTTGTCGCAGAGCAACCTCGGGATCCACCAGCGGTGTGGTGGTTGTTGATGTGGTGCTTGTGGTGGTTGTTGACGTGCTGGTTGTGGTGGTGGATGGCGTTTCGCGTGCGGTGACACCAAGAGTCCATCCGAGAGCGATCACTCCCACCGCGGCAGCCAATCCGAGAAGCCACCACAACCAGGCCCGGCTACGTGAATCGGCATCCGGTGCCAGCGGTTCGACGGCTTGTTCTTGAGGAGCGGTGGCTATTGGCATCGCTGCTGTCTCGTTGTCCTGCTCAGCGTCTGGAGCCGCAGCAGCGGCGGTCGCTGCTGCTACGGCGGCCTCGGGATCATCTGACCCTGCATCGGCTGCCTCTCCGGCAGCTTTGGCCTGGCCTTGTTCTGCGCCACAGTTGGCGCAGAACCGCCCTTTGAGGGGTATGCCGCAGCGGTCACATGGAATCTCCCTCGTTGAGTTCCCATTGGAAGTCATTCTTCTCCTCGAGGGTCAGAGGTGATTGCGCCCGTCAGCAGTGAGTCCGCGACCTCCGGGTAGCAGCTTACGGCCTGGGTTCTGTTGTCAGGATTCTCACCGATTGATGAGTCGGATCCTGACTCAGAGGAGCGCCGAAGCAGTCGATCGGCAAAGTGATGCAGTAGTCCCATGTGGAACCGGCATCTGGGAACGGACCCACAAAAAGAACGAGGAAGCCGTTGCGTATCGAGTCGAACCGGTCCGAGTCGAACAGCTCGGCCTCAGGCACATACGACCGAACCTCGGAGACCAGCTCGTCGATCTCTGAGTCAGACAGAGATGCGTCGATCGAATGCAGCACTGAGATCCAGGTTCCTTCAATGGCTTCGACTGGCGCGTCATAGGAATACCGGGTGAAGGATTGGTCATCCTCGTTGAATCGTGGGGCCGAGACTGTGGTTGGAGCAGCGGTGGTTGGAGAAGCGGTGCTTGTTGACTCAGGTTCCGTTGTGGATGTCGTCGCTTCCGTGGTGGTGTCCCGACCTGCGACCTCGCCGTCATCGCCACCGGAGAGCAGGAGGAACACGCCTGCACCGATCAGCAACGCCACAACAACTCCTACCAGGAGCAGAAGTCGAGTGTTGTTGGTCCTGGAGGATCCCTCAGTGGCCGGACCTGCGGTTGGAGAACCACAGTTTCCACAGAAGGTTCCGGTGACTGGGGCCCCGCAGTTTCCGCAGAACGATCCGTCGGACCGGATTTCGCTTGAGTTCATGTCAGAGCCGGTTGTCGGGAGTCCCTTCAAGGTCTGCCTCGCGGCCGAGGAGCCGTCGCGCCCATGCCACACCCCAGAGCCCGGGGATCTGGATGAGCAGGAAGTAGAGCGGTACGGCAATCAGAGCCAGAACAGTGAATCCCAGAAACAGAGTCAGCTCACCGTCATTGCTCGAGCCGGAGTCCAAGTAGTACTCGAAGGAATCCACAATGGCAATGGATGCATTCAAGCTCGCGATGAATGAGAGGAGAAGCATCATCGCCAGCCAGTACAGCGAGATCAGAAACCCGATCAGGACCGTGCCCCAGAAATATCGGGCAGATGCTGTGCAACGGCCGATCATCTCTGCGAAGGCCGCGGTGGGAGACAATCCCAGTCCGGCGGCGTAGTAGAAGGCGACGATGGCGAATCCCCCGGTGATCGGAATGATCAGAATGGGGAGGAGCAGAACGATGATCATTGCGGCTTGCGGGACACGGTCCAGTGCAAATATCCAGCTCAAGTTCGGTTTGTTCCCCAAGGCGATGGTGTGCCACGCACGGAACAGGGCGTTCCAGCCGTAGGCGGCCGCAAGGAAGATCAGGAGGATCGCCAACCAGTTTCCGGCGAGTGTGACTGGACCCACGTCGAGTTCGTCCACAACTGCGGTCAGAATGCCAGCGGCGAAAAGCGACGCAACGCCGATGGCTGCAACCAGGGCGGTTACGCCGATCAGCGACGCAAGGTTGCGGCGAAGTGAGGTAACCGCCCATGCAAATCCGGCGCCGATGCCGTCTGCGGTGAGCCCGGGGGGAGGTTCGAACGACGTCACATCACCCATACTTGGTGTGGGCGGGGGTGGGGGAAGGTTGGCAG
>JAUXGW010000183.1 GCA_030621865.1 Actinomycetes bacterium | reverse complement strand
GCCATGGGGGCCAGCGGCGAAACCGTGGACAACCAGTTGGGTGTGCTGTTGGACAACCGCGGTGGTGACAAGCTCGACCCGTTCATTGATCTTTCGGTCACCCTCACCGAATCCGAGGATTCTGGCGACACGGACTCAACCCGGCTGCGAATGGAGGTTGATCTCGCCAACAACGCACCGGAGGGATTACCTCCATACGTTGCGGGTCCCGCGGTGGGATCAACCTATCCAGAGGGCACCTACCAGGGGTTCCTTCACTTCGTCCTGCCCGGCTCTGTTGCCGACGTGGAGATTGCGGGCGACCTGCCGCTGATGGCCGACGGACCCGACGGCGCCGCCTACACCCGCGCGGTGTGGGTAGACCTTCTGAGAGGCAGCTCGGAAACCGTGGTGCTGGAGTTCAGTGTGCCGACGGACCTGACCCAACTGAAGATCCTGCCCTCGGCGCGCGCCACCCCGGTTGCCTGGACAATTGGCCGCTCCCAGCCACAGCAAACCGACGACCAACGCCCTCGCCAAGTGGACTTGACCGCCCTCTCCTGACAGAACTTCTACTCGCAGTGTCGCCACTTTCACCCAGTGAGGTCGTGTGCCAAATAGCGCTGGGCAATACATCCCTTCCGCTGGTCCACAGGTTGAGACCGCCCGTAGAATTGTGGGTGAAGTCTCGATGCTGGAGGGCAAGATGACTACGAAAAAGAGCACAAAAACAATTCGACCCCTGGTCGCCATTTTGGCGATTGCCTTTGCATTGGTTCTTGGGTTGGCCGCAGGTGCCTCGGCTCAGGACATGGGCGTTTCCAGCGATCCCTACGTCGGTCCCCCGACCACTGCGGTTCTGTCCAACACTTGGGAGGCCGGTAATTCAGGCGTTGCGGATCCGGGCAGTGTGTCCACTTCTGCACAGTCCGCCGAATCGCTGGCCTTCAGCGGTGGTGACGCGGCCAAGGTGGCGTTGTTCGCGGGTGGACTGGTGCTGATCGGTGGAGTCGCCATCGCACTTCAGCGTCGGTCGGCCAAAGCCTGAGCCCCAACAAGACGGCTCAGGTCGTTGCGCCGCCGGTGCGCAGGGGCAAGTCCCTGCTGCGGATCTGATACAGGTTGGTAGTCCGCGCCACGATCACGCCGTTGGTGTCCACAAGTTCACATTCCCAGGTGTAATCGGCCTTTCCGTTGGCCTCAGCCTCGGCAAGGATTCGCTCAACCTCGGAGGCCGACATGGAGACCTCCACCGAGATGTCGGTCACCGCCGGCTTGAGGAATGTGATCTGAATGTCCTTCACGATCGGAAAGAACCTCTCCGGATCGAAGGTGGTGGCCGACAGCGTGCCCCCGGGTATCTCGGCGAGTGTGAACAGTGCGCCCGCATACATCGTCCCGACGTGATTCACGTTGGGTGCCAAAGGCATCGTCAGGCGAACTCTGCCCCGCTCCGCCACATCGATTCTGATACCCGTGTGCTCGGCGAACGGAAGGGTCCGGTGGGTGATCCTGGTCAGTTCCTCTGGATCCCGGCCCTCTTGTGGATCTGGGTCCGATGAATCAACAGTCGCCATGGCCAAAACTTACTCCTGCGACGATCCCGCCCTTGCCACCGCCGGTACGATGGGACCCATGAGTGACACGAAGGGAGAACGCCAGCTCGCACTCGACAGGCTCAAGGCGAAACGGGCGTTCTACGGCGGGCTGGTGGCCTACGTGATTGTGAACGCCTTCCTGTGGGCCATCTGGGCGTTCGGTCACGACCGCTCGATGCCGCCATGGCCGATCTGGGTCACCCTCGGCTGGGGAATGGGTATTGCGTTCGCGGCCTGGAAGACCTTCGGCCAGCAGCCGATCACCGAGGCCGACATCGAGCGCGAGATCCAGCGCGGGAAAGGGCCTCCCTCAGCCTGATCCGCAATGGTCAGGCGGTTCCGTCACCCGTTATTGCGTTGATGATCGCTCCGCCAACCTGGACGATCGTCCCGGCGATAACCCAAGGGGCCATCGCGGTCATGACCGTGACAAGTCGTACATCCCAATCTGCATCACTGACGTTGATCGACGCGGCGAACGCCACGAGCAGCGAAATCGCATAAAGTACGATGTAAGTGTTGCGGAACTTCTTGCTGTTCACGGCGTTGCCTCCATGGCTTCTCTGCTCTGATTCCCTGTTCTCGCCAGCCTACGGCGCTGCCACTTCTGGACTGTGGAAGTCACTCTGGCGCAATTCCACCGGAAGCCCGGAACCGTCACCCCAGGGGCCTCGCTCTATCCAGGGCACGGGGAGTCAATCCGCCACCGATACACTCGACTTCCCGAGCGGGCAGAATTGTCCAGCTCCAGAAACAGCCCGGAATCGGTTTCGATGACGTCAACCATCGAATACGGGGTGCTCATGCCTGCCACCCATGGAAATCCTGCTGTTGAGAACAGTCTGATCCCCCTCTCGTCAACCATGCTGAGAACGCCGGTCTCCGAGTCGGCACCTGGTCCTCCGCCGATGATGATCGCTGGTGCGTCCTGGCCCACGTCGCCGTGTCCGAGTGCAACGCCTGGCAGGACCAGCAAAGGTGTCACAGAGCGCCCATCGGCGCCTATGCCTTCGGCGAGGAACGAAGCCCCCGAATACAGGAACGTCGTTTGGTCCTCGATCGTCACAGAAACCAGATCCTGGATGCCGTCACGATCACGATCACCAACCGGGGCAAGTGAACCAGGTATCTGAATCCCGATCTTTGCAGGATCGTGCGCGCCGGATGATGTGCCTCCCGGGATCAGGTAGTCCTCAGGATCGCTCCCGTTTCCTGATGAGGTTGTCTCCCGCTGGACCCTCACTTCAATTTCATCCATTCCGTCGGCGTCAATGTCGCCCAAACTGCGCGCTGAGACATACCGTTCGGGCAGGTCGAGTCGAAGAGTTCCGTTGCCGCGGATTATCTGCAACGGGTCCTCGAACGGGATCCCCGGAACAATCGTGTCAGGAAGACCGTCACCGTCGGAGTCCATCGCCAGTGCTGACATCGCACTCACGAAAGTCTTAGTTCCACCCAACTCCACCATCGGCGGGTCTGGCCGGGGATAGATTTCAACGCTCTCGAGCGGTGTGGTCGGCTCCGAACACAGATACTCGGGTTCTGCTTGTAGCGAATCGGCCGGTTCGGGTATCGCCTGTGAAGTCCCGGTGGTGTCCGTGGACTCGACCGAGGTGGGTCGATCCTCCCCGTTACCAGTGAGCTCGTTCGGATCGTCCACCGGTGCAGGAACGGCCGAGTTGGCACCGCAAGCAGCCGATGCCACAAGCACAATTGCTGCGATCAGACCTCTACGAACCCACACGGACTTCCCCTCATCCCCATCCATCATCGCATAGATCTTCGTTTCCACTGCCCGCGCTGAGCGCTGAGCGACTGGATATCTGCAGGATATCTGCGGGAGAAATATCAGCGGGAGCACTGCATGATCGTTGGCGACGGCTCGGTCGGCCTGCCGAAGACACACTTGACAACGCGCTCAGTTCGTTCTATTTGTATCAGTGTGATTGATACATATATACGTGCTCGGGCTTGGTATCCGTTTCAACTCCTGCTCTTCGCTCTGACACCACCGGTGGTGCTCTGGTTCGTGGTGATGGGTTCGGTGCCGATGGAAACACTTACGGCGCTCGTAGCACTCGCTGTGGTCGTCGTCCCGGTAAGCCTGGTCGCCCTCGGTAGTTCCGAAGCCGCCGCGAAGAAGTGGGCATTCGATCGTGGTGCAGAGTTCACTGCACCTTGGGTCAGTCGGCTTCGTCGCCACTTGGCCCGGACGCGCGTCGCCCGCACTCTCGGCTTCACCTTGGGGATCGCAGCACCCATGATGCTCATGTCCCGCTACAACGCCGATCCGGACACGTTCAGTTGGTACCTCGACAACGGGATGGATCACCTCCAGGGGTTGTGGCTCCCCGGTCTCGGCTACGTCACCGGGTCTGTCTGGGCTGAAGCGACGAAGCCTCGCCCCGACGGGGGCGATGGCTCCGGAACCGCCCTGCTGACCCCGCGTCGCCTCGGAGATTACCTGGATCCCGACGTCAGGCGGATCGCTGCTGTCTTTGCGGGTATCGCTGCTGCCACCACGGCGTTCTGGTTCGTCGCCCCCACTGTTCAGGACCAACTCGGGAAGGGATCCCCCTGGACCGCACTCGCGGGGCCGCTACTCGTCGCTGCGCTAGCCCTCTCGGCGGCCTGGTGGACCTGCCGCAGACAGGAACGAACCTCTGACGATGCTGCCCTCGCGTACGAAGAACTGACCCGGACCGCAACGGTCAATGCCCTCGTCGGCGTAGTGATCGCGATGCTCGCGGAGTACACCTCACTGCTCACCGGAGTACCTCGCAACGGAGTGCTCCTCCCCCTATGGATCCAGTTCCCGTTCGGGGCATTCGCGCTACTCGGACTGGTTATCTGGGCCGCCTGTGGCACCCGTCTGGTGTTCCGCAACCGCCGCATGGACATTCTCACGGGCGCCGCATGATCGTCAGGATCGACCCGACGTCGCCCAGCCCGCCGGCCGAGCAACTCGTCGCGCAGATCGCCGCGACCATCGGCAACGACGAACTCAGGCCGGGCGACCGCCTCCCCACCATCCGCAGCCTCGCGGCCGATCTGGGGCTGGCGCCGGGCACCGTGGCCAAGGCTTATGCGGAGCTCGAGCGCGGCGGCTGGATTTACACCCAGGGACGGCGCGGGACCACGGTTGCCGTCCACAACCCGACAGCAGCTGATCAGCGAATCGCTGAAGCCGCGACGACTCTCGCAACTGCCGCCACGACTTCACGCCGCGGTCTCGCCGAAGCGCACCGAGCGCTCGACCTCGCATTTGCCCGGCTCTCCTGAGGTACCTGATCCGGCGACAGCGAAGGAGCTGAACCAGTATCTGCGGGATTCAGTCAGTTGCTCTGCCAGTTGCTCTGCGACCCGCCCTGCTTTCGGCTTGATTGGCCTCCGATTCACCAGAGCCCTTCACGGCAAAGGGATCGGATGGTGCCACCGGATGAGGGTTCCAGTCGGGGCGCCGCGGGAACTTCG
>JAUXGW010000053.1 GCA_030621865.1 Actinomycetes bacterium | reverse complement strand
GGACAAGGTCGAGGATCTCCCCAACGACGGCGCTCAGGTCTACATGACCTTCACCTTCGAGGTGCAAGACGCCCCGAAGCCGAGTTGCGTGGCACAGATCATCTTCCGCTACTACGAGTGACGAGTCGCCGGCCACTACCCGGACCCGCGACAATTCAGTCACGTGCCCATTCCGCGCTTCATTCCACAGAATCCGATCACACAGAATCCGATCACACTGGGTCAGCGGAATTCCGGCATCACCCTGGTCGCAAACAACTCCAGGGACTCGGTTGAGGGATAGTCAGCGCACCAGGGAACCACACCACCACATCCCAGATCCTGATAGGCCGCCAGCTTGTCGCAGACCTGTTCGGGAGTTCCCACGAGATTGCCCGCCCTCCACGATTCAGCGGGTTCGCCCCACAGGCTCTGCGAACCGGCAGCAGTGATCTCCTGCTCCGATTCCCTGATGAACACGTCAGGAGACCAGGTCATCACGATTTCAGATGGATCCCTGCCGACGTCGGCACAATGGCGACCCAACACAGAAACCTTGTGAGCGAACTCTTGCGGATTGCCGCCGAAGTTCGACCGGTCAGCATGTTCGGCCACAACCCGCAAGGTGAGTTGCTCACCCCCACCGCCGATCCAGACCGGTGGGCGGGGACTCTGAATCGGCTTGGGATCACACTCGGCACCAGCAACCGAAAAGTGTCTGCCCTCGAATGTTGATTCGGACTCGGACCACATCATCTTCACGATTTCCACGGTTTCGGCCATCTGGCCGATTCGGTCTGCGTTCGAGTCGAAGTTGTATCCGTAGGCGGCGTATTCCTGCTGATACCAACCAGCACCTATTCCCCAATCGAGTCGACCCCCGCTGATGACATCGATGTTCGAGGTGATCTTGGCCACCAACGCAGGATTCCGGTATCCAGCGCAGCCCACCATCTGTCCAAGGCGGATCCGGCTGGTCAACTGCGACAGCGCGGCCATCGTGGTCCAGCATTCGAAGATCGACTCATTTGCCGGAGCAGGCACGTTGTGCACATGGTCGTAGACCCAGATTGAGTCGTATCCCAACTCCTCAGCCAGTTGGGTCACCTGCACCAGAACATTCCATTGCTCTGAGGGACTCCGTTGACCTGACGAATCGGTGATACCCGAAAGTTCGGTCTTCCATCCCTGCGGTGCGAACGCTCCAAAGATCATCGACTCAGGATAGATCGACCCCGGGACATCGCCGCGGGACATCACCGCAGGTTCACCGGCGGGTGAGGCCAACGCTGCGCCCGACACCGCAGAGAGATCAGCTGCTCCTAGGATCCCCGGGTGAGCAAGGCCCGGAGACCAGCGCAGATCGCACCGCTTTCGGTGCTTCTGTCGGTGCTCCTCCCGATGGTGCTGATCACATCCGCTTGTTCGAATGCGGAGACCGGTACCGGGCCGGCACCCACGGATCCGGACTCCACCCTTGATTGGCGCCCGTGTGATGGATCCGATGGGAGCGAAGTCGAATGCGCCGACATGGAAGTCCCCCTCGACTGGGACGAACCACAAGGTCGCCAGATCACCTTGGCGCTGGCCCGCAGGCCGGCCACCGGTGAACGAATCGGATCGCTGGTCATGAACCCCGGCGGACCCGGCGCATCCGGAGTCGACAGCATCGAGCGGGGACCGTTCAGTCCCGCCGTGCACGAGAGATACGACGTTGTGTCGTGGGATCCCCGAGGAGTTGGAGACTCCACCGCATTGAGCTGCAACGACGTGGACTCCTTCCTGGCGCTGGATCCGTCGCCGAACACCGAAGCGGACCGCCAGACCCTTCAGGACTCCGCGGCCCTCGTGGCAGAGAACTGCGAACGCACCGACGGTGTGCTTCTTCCCCACTTGGGAACCGACGCCGCAGTTCAGGACCTGGAGGCGATTCGCGTGGCCCTCGGGGACGAACCCCTCAACTATGTGGGATTCAGTTTCGGAACCGCCATCGGTCAGAGGTACGCCGAACGCTACGGCGAGAACGTGTCGAGAATGGTGCTGGATGGTGTTGTGGACACGTCACTTGGATTCGAGGAACTCCTCCTCGGTCAGGTTGCCGGATTCGAGAACTCATTCCAGCGCTTTGACGAAGAATGCAGCAGCGCCGGCGAGTCACAATGTGGAGTCGAAAATCTGGCCGAGGCCTTCGACACCGTTGCGGAAGCGGTCGAAGGTACTCCCCTGCCATCCGACGACAGGCCGATTGGTCCCGCCGAGGTCGCGACTGCCGCGATCTACTCGTCCTACCTCTCCGATGGATGGATCCGGCTCGGACCGGCCCTCAGCGACGCGCTGGAAGGCGACGGGCAGGGTTTGTGGCATCTCGCCGAGGGCTACTACGGCTTTGCCGAATTCGGAACGTATGCCGCAGTGTTCTGCACGGACAATCCACGTCCCCGGGATCAGAAGGAATATGAGGCGTTCGAGCAGCGAGCCACGGAGTTGTCACCCCGATTCGGGCCGTCCGTCGCCAACGAGTTGCTTCCCTGCGCCACCTGGCCGGTGCCCGCATCCGAGGACACTCCCGAGATCACTGCGCCCAACGCTCCAGCCATCCTCGTGGTGGGCAACACCGGGGATCCCGCAACCCCGCTCGAGAATGCCGAGGCGGTCTCTGAGCGGCTCACATCTTCCCGGCTTCTCGTGGTTGACTCCGCCAGCCACACCGCGTACTCCGCCAACGATTGTGCGCGATCGGCGATCGACGAACACCTGCTCGGCGGAACCCTTCCCGCAGATGGTTCCCGATGCTGAGGTCCACCTGATTTTCCACCGCTTCCCGGGCCTCATATGGTCTTTCCGATCAGCTATCAAGGGGAAAGTCAGTGCAGTTCAACCTTGCCGGGATAAACGAGACGATCGAATCCGCTTTTCCGGACCGTGAATGTGTGATCTTTCGTGACAAGCGACTGACCTATCGGCAGTTTGGTGACCGCACCCGCCAGCTCGCGAACCTCCTTCGATCCAGGGGACTCGGAGAGGTGACTCCACGCTCCGAGCTGGAGGGCCACGAAAGCGGCCAGGATCACCTCGCGATATACCTGCACAACGGCAACGAGTACCTCGAAGCCATGGTGGGTTCCTACAAAGCCCGCGTTGCACCGTTCAACGTCAACTACCGCTATGTGGCCGAGGAGTTGCTGTACCTGCTCGAGGATTCCCGGGCACGAGCGATCGTGTACCACTCCGCCTTTGCCCCCACCCTCGCCGAGGTTCTCGATGACCTGCCGGAACTCACTGTGTTGCTCCAGGTCGCGGACGGGTCCGGCAACGATCTCCTCGAGGGCGCGCAGTGGTACGAGGAGAGCCTGGCCGGACAGCCCACCGAGATCCCCTCCGAGCTGAGAGACTCCTGGAGCGCGGACGACCTCTACGTTCTCTACACCGGAGGCACCACCGGAATGCCCAAGGGTGTCCTCTGGCGCCAGGATGACATCTTCATGGCGGCCCTTGGTGGTCGACGCCTGGACACGGGCGAAGACTTCGCATCCCTGGAGGAATTGGCGGAAAACGCTGCTGCCGGCGGAGCCAAGGTGATGCCCGGACCGCCGTTCATGCACGGTGCGGCCCACTGGATGGCGTTCAACGCGTTCAACAACGGCAACACGATCGTGATCCCGAATGTGGTCGAACATCTCGATGTCGAGGATCTTCTCGGCCTCGTGGAGTCTGAAGGAATCGTGGTCCTCCTGATCGTCGGCGACGCCTTCGGCCGCCCCCTGATCGACCGGATCGAAGCGGGTGCGGATGCCGGCAAGAGTTACGACCTGTCCAGCCTGTTCGTTCTCGTGTCGGGCGGTGCGGCCCTCAGCTCGGGCATCAAGGCGCGCTTCCTGGAAGCGGTCCCGTCCATGATGATCATGGACGGGCTCGGTTCGTCCGAGGCCGGCCAACAGGCAAGCCAGATGTCATCCGCAGGTGAGGACGCGTCCACCGGGGACTTCGTGCCAGGACCGGATCTGCGCATCCTGTCCGAGGACATGACCCGCGTGCTCGCCGCCGGCGAAGATGAGACCGGCTGGCTCGCGCAGCAGGGCCGGGCTCCCCTCGGTTATCTCGGCGACGCCACCAAAACTGCTCGCACGTTCCCGGTGGTGGACGGGATTCGCTACTCCGTTCCCGGCGACCGGGCCCGCATCTCGGCGGACGGCAACCTCGAACTGTTCGGCCGGGATTCGGTCACGATCAACTCGGGTGGAGAGAAGATCTTCGCCGAAGAAGTCGAATCCGCAATCCTGCAGCACCCTGCAGTTGACGATTGCGTCGTGGCCGGCCGCCCATCCGAGCGCTGGGGCAACGAGGTGATCGCCGTGGTGCAGTTGAAAGCCGACATTTCCGACGAGGATCTCCTCGCCGAGGCGGCCAGGCATGTTGCCCGGTACAAACTGCCCAAGGGGATCGTTCGCCGGGACGAGATTCTGCGCAGCCCGGCAGGCAAGGCCGACTATCGCTGGGCGAAGGAACAGGCGATCGAAGGTTGAATTCCGCCGCCGGGCAACCATCTCGGCACAAGGTAACCGAATCCACTCCCGCCGAGATCTAGTCTGAAACAGTGCCCGCCGCCATGATCGATGGGGTCGAAGTCGACCTCAGCCCCTCTGACCGGGTTCGCTCGGCGGGTGACGTACTCCGGTTGATGACCGGAGCGGCAGTCATCGCGGTCGGCCTCCTTCTGGCTCTGGTGTTCCAGAACACTC
Source organism: Actinomycetes bacterium (assembly GCA_030621865.1). GTDB lineage: Bacteria > Actinomycetota > Acidimicrobiia > Acidimicrobiales > Microtrichaceae > JAHRAZ01. The sequence continues at coordinate 8,646 of JAUXGW010000053.1, read as the reverse complement.
TTGGCGGTGCCGAAGCAGACATCGCCGAGAGCCTCTCCCGCATCCCGAGCAAGTGGGAACAGGCCACGATGAGCATGGCCGAACTGCTCGTTGCCACCACGACAGTGGCTACGGCGATCTACCTGTTGGCGACGGGCCGGGCGCGACTTCTGGGGTGGATCGTGCTGACCGTGGTGGCGGCCACCGGATTCACCATCGTTGCCGGTTGGGCCATCATCAGTCAGGACTCGGCCGACTACTCGGCGCAGTCCCTCGAGCGCTGGGTGGTGGCCGACCCCGCCTTCCCGAGCTCGGGGCTCCTCGCTGCCTTCACAGCCGCCCTTGTGTTCGGATCGCCCTGGATGACCCGACGATGGCGACTGACCGGGTGGATCGGCCTCGCGCTGTTGCTTGCGATGCGTGTGGGATTCGCCGGGGATCCCTCAGTGGACGTCGTGGTGGCCATTGGAATTGGCATCGCCACGGGTTCCGGGGTACTCCTGCTCCGAGGGGCACCCAGCCTGGAGCCCTCTGCAGACACCCTTGTGTTGGCGCTCCGCTCAGCCGGCCTCAAGCCGACGAGGATCGTGCAGGCACCTCCTTGGCGAACCCGTCTCTCCTATGACATCGAAACCGAGAACGGAGGGCATCTGGTTCTCCCACTGCGCACCCAGCATGACCGCTCCGCCGATGTTCTGACCCACATGTGGCAGAGCATTCGTTTCAAGCCGGATGCTCTCGATGAACCCTTCAACAGCATCCAGCACAAGGTCGAACACGAAGCACTGTGCCTGACACTGGCCGAACGGTCAGGCACGCTGGTTGCCCATTTCGATGCCCTTGTTGGTACCCCGGACGGTTCGATCGGAATCGCCGAGGTGAAGATAGATGGGCAGCAGGCCTCCGAAGCGGCCGAACTGTCGAAGGACACGCTCGACTCTGCCTGGCAGCAGGTTGAACGACTTCATTCGGCGGAAATGGCGCATCGGGCCCTGAGCCTCAGGAACCTCATCGTGGACCGCGACGGCAGGATCTGGCTCACGGACTTCCAGCGGGCGCAGATTGTCGCAACACTCCGTGAACGGTCAATGGACGTCGCTCAATTGCTGACGGACACCGCAGCGAACACCGATCCGGAAGTCGCCGTGGATTCGGCCATCGAAGTCCTCGGGCAGGATCGAACTGCCGAGGCCTTGCGTTTCCTGCAGCCCCTGGCCCTGCCCCGGTCCACCCGGCAGTCCCTCAAGGGGAAGGGCGACTTTCTGGCGAAGCTCCGGGGTGTGGTGGAGGAACGAACCGGAACCAAGGGCGCCCCCCTCGAAAAGATCGAGCGGGTAACACCGCGGACACTCGTCACGATCATTGCCCTGACACTCGCCTTCTACCTCGTTCTGCCCCAGCTGGCCGATATTCGCGGCACCGCTGACGCGTTCGCCGATGCGAACCTTGCGTGGGCACCGTGGATCATCATCGGGTCCGTCCTCAGCTATTTGTTCGCAGCCATCTCGTTCATGGGTGCCGTCCCGCAGCCAGTGCCCTTCATGCCGTCCCTTCGCGCCCAAGTGGCTTCCAGCTTCGCCGGATTGATTGCCCCCGGGAACTCCGGGGCACTGGCAGTGGGCGTTCGATTCCTGCAGCGCAGCGGTCTGGATCCGACACCGGCTGCCGCCTCTGTCGGACTCAATGCAGCCGCCGGACTCATCGTGCACCTGGCCCTGACGGTGGTGTTCGTCGCATGGAACGGGTCGGCAGGTGGATTGGGTGGCTTCGAACTCCCGAGCACGCTGGCCATCCTGATCATCTTCGGAATTGCCGCCGCGTTGATCGGGCTGTCACTGCTCAACCGAAAAGTTCGTGAGCGGGTTCTGGGTCCGATACGAACGGCCATGCGCTCAGCGGGCACCTCGATGGGGGCCGTGCTCACCAATCCAATTCGTGTGGCCCAGCTCTTCGGCGGGTCGATCGGCATCACCCTTTCGTACGTCCTGGCGATGGTCGCGGCGGTTGAGGCATTCGGCGGCGGCCCCAGCTTCACCCAGGTCGGGGTTGGTTTCCTCGTGGCTTCTGCCCTTGCGAGTGTTGCTCCCACTCCGGGCGGTCTGGGAGCTTTCGAGGCCGCGATGATCGCTGCTCTCAGCGGTTTCGGGATGGACGGCGCCGCTGCAGTGTCCGCCACCCTCTCCTTCCGACTTGCCACTTATTGGCTACCGGTGATCCCCGGCTGGATCGCTTTCACGTACATGCAGCACCACGACGAGATGTAACACGAGGCCTCCACTTCTGAGTTGGGATCTCGCGCACTTCTGAGTTGAGTTCTCGCGCCCTACGATTGTCCCGTGCCCGAGGACCCACGAGATCTGATTCCCGCCGCCGACGCGCCGTTGCCGACAGGTGAGGACAAGACCCGTTCCGTGGAGGCGATGTTCGATGTGATTGCTCCTCGTTATGACTTGGTGAATCGCCTGATGACATTCGGCATGGATGTGAGCTGGCGCCGCCGCACAGTGACCGGGCTCGGTCTGCCGCCGGGATCGATCGTGGTGGACCTTGCCTGCGGCACTGGAGACCTCGCCACCGAGCTGGCCGATCGTGGCCTGAGGCCAGTCGGTGCAGACCTGAGCCTGGGGATGCTGCAAGCCGCTCCGGTGCCATTCGATCGGGTTCAGGCCGACGGTTCCGCCCTGCCGATCGCAACGTCCGCAGTCCACGGGGTGACTTGCGGTTTTGCCTTGCGAAACTTCACTGACCTGGACGCAACGCTTGCGGAGGTCGCGCGCGTCCTCAAACCTGGAGGCCGCATCTCGTTTCTCGAGGTGGCTGAGCCCCCCAATGCCGCGATGCGATTCGGCCACGGCATCTATTTCAAGCGAGTGGTCCCACTCATCGGCGGAATGTTGAGCGACCGGGAGGCCTACGCCTACCTGCCCCGATCCGTTGCGTATCTTCCAGATCCGCAGGAACTCCTCGACCGGATCCGGAACGCCGGATTCGATCATGTGTCCCGAACCCTGCTCAGCGGCGGGATATCCCAACTGATCACGGCAACGCGCGGTCAATGAACCAACTCTTCGCCACGTCCACCCCGGATGATTCCAGCGAACCACGCACCGGTGACTCGACAGGTCCCGATTTCCGGGCGTTCGCCTCACCCCGCAGGCAGATAACGGGGACCGGAATCGCCCGGACGATCGAGGTTCCCTCTCCGTGGCCGGAGAATCTCGGGTTGGTCACCGACGCCCTGGATTCGGTGCAGACCGATGATCCAACGAACGCAATCGCGCTGGGTGCAATGCCGTTCGACACCTTCGAATCCGCCACGTTCGTGATCCCGGGCAATATCCGATTGCAAACTTCCGATGGTGAACGACGACGAATTCAGGTCCACTCTTCGCATTCAGCTACGCCGACACCGGCTCCGCGTGAGCCTCTGCTGTCCCCCGCTTCGCCATATCCCGTCGAAATCACCACCAGCGCACTTCAGGCACCTGAGGACTGGATGGAGATGGTTCGCCTCGCCACGGAGCGGATCCGCACCGGCGCCCTGACCAAGGTCGTGCTCGCCCGGGCCATCGACCTTCTCTCCGACGTGTCCTTCGACCCGGAGGTGCTTTTCCGGCGGCTCAGCGCCCAGCATCCCGCCTCATTCCGCTTCGCCATGGACGGTTTCGTGGGTGCCAGCCCGGAGCTGCTCGTGTCACGAACAGGTTCCACCGTGAGGGCCCACCCGATGGCAGGAACGACGCCGAGAACCGGTGACCCCGAACTCGACCAACGACGCGCCGGAGAACTCCTCGCGTCACTCAAGAACCAGAAAGAGCACTTGATCACGATCGATGCGGTGGTGGACGCACTGTTGGACAGCTGCTCCTACCTCGACTCCGAGCCCAGTCCAGCGATCGTGGCCGCCGGTCCCGTGCAGCACCTCGCCACGCTGGTGGAGGGCCGACTGAGTACCCCTGAGCCGAGTGTGCTCGATCTGGTCGCCGCGCTCCATCCCACCCCGGCAGTCGGGGGACATCCGAAAGCCGAGGCATTGGCTCTCATGGCGGAACTGGAGACGGTGCCACGCGATCTCTACGCAGGACCGGTCGGATGGGTGGATGCAACGGGCAACGGCGCCTTCGCCGTCGGAATCCGCTCGGTTCAGCTGACAGGACGAACGGCGCGCCTTTTCGCTGGAGTTGGTGTGGTTTCCGACTCCGACCCGCTGGCCGAGCTGGCCGAGACAAGGGTCAAGGCACAGACTTTGCTCAGCGCTCTCGTGCGGCTCTAGATGGCCCAACCCCACTGAGACGGGCGCCAAGGCAGGGTTTCAGACCTCAGGCCAGAGGTTCAGCGGTCTCGTCTGCCCAGGTTTCGCGCAATGAGTCCAGCACCGTGGTTACGTCGGAGAATCCGGCGAAGTGACCTTCACCCACCCGGACTCGAAGGGTTGCGTTGCCAAGACGAGCAGCCTGATGATGGCCGTGGGATTCGGGAACGATGATGTCCGAAAGTCCCTGCCACACCACAACGGGTGTGTTCACGTCGGCCAACATGAATCCCCAATGCCGCGAGAACAGAACAATGTCGTGGGCCAACGCGCGAAGGTCACCGGCGCTGATCAGGTCAGCCAGGAACATGGCCTTGAAATCGGGGTCGGTCAGAACCTCCTGATCCGATCCCCCGACAAGCTTGGCGAACAAGTCGAGCGCCCCGTCGCCGACACTTTCCAGTGCAGCCACCAAGGGACCAAAGACTGCTCCCACAGGTGTGCGTATCGCTTGAAACACTGGCCTGAAGACCTTGAGAACCCGGGTGAACGAGTACACGGCGTCTGGCCCCCTGGTTGGCCCGATGCCTCCGAGGAGGCTGGCAGCGACCACTCGATCAGGCATTTCGTGACATACGGCCAATGTGAAAGGTCCTCCGCCCGACAGACCGATCACACCGAACCGGTCGAGTTCGAGATCGTCGGCAAGAACTTCGATGTCGGCGGCAAAGTCCAGAATGCGGTCGTACTCGTGATTTGTGGAGCTCCCGGTTCCCGGTCGTTCCACCGAGATGATCCGGAAACCGCGCTGAAGCGCCGCCTCCTGAACCTTGGGTGGAACCTGCTTGCGCGCACCAGGAGTTCCGTGGAACCACAGGACGGGATCTCCATCCGGATGGCCGTATTCGGCCCAGCCCAGCACCCGCCCGGGAGCCACCGTGGATTCCCCCACTCTGCGAGGTTCCGGAGCCGTGCCGACAAGTTCCTTGCTGGTGTCCCCCGCCGACTTCACGCTCTTTGAATTTTCCGCCTTTGCCATGGGCCAAAGCTACACGGCACGGGACTCCACCGCCGCAGCCACGAACCCATTCAACCGCTGATGAACTCCAACGTTTTCCTTCCGGTCAGAGCGGGCAATGATCACGCGGGGGCCGCGCCTGTGCAGGGCTCCGGCCAGTGCCGCCTGCAAACCCGCTCTCGTACGCACCTGTTCCACTGCCAGACCATGCGCGGCAGCCAGGAAACGCAGATCGGTTCCATGGGGTGTTCCGAAGAGGACTTCGAACTCCCCTTCTGCCATCTCCTGTGCCTGGGGCAAGAAGCTGAAGATGCCCCCTCCGTCATTGTCGATCACCACGATCACCAGGTTGGCGTCGCGACTCCGAAGCCCTGTGAGGGCAGCCGAGTCATGCAGGAAGGCGACATCGCCGACGAGCAGCACTGTGGGTGCTCCGGACCCAAGCGCCACGCCGATGGCCGTGGACGTGACTCCATCGATGCCGTTGGCTCCCCGGTTGGAGTGAACCACCACCCGATCCCTGGGCGCGGCGAACCATTCCAGGTCCCTGATCGGCATCGAGGAAGACACAACCAGGCGTCCGCCGGTCGGCACCGCTGCCAACACATCCATGACCGCTGCGGGCTCGGTGACCTCACCCAGACCGACCAGTCCGCGTTCCACCGCTACACGCGCCCGTTTGTCGGCATCATTCCAACTGGCGAGCCAGTCAGCAGGTGCCGGCGAGATGTCCTGGTGGATCAGGGCTTCAGCGACAACCGGTGGAGACACCGGATGGGATCGGCTCAACACCCGGTCTGGATCGGGGCATCGGCCGTAGCGGTCAAATGCCACCTGAACCGCCCGACTGCTGATCAGCCAGGCGTTGAGAACCCTGGACGTGAGAAGGCCGCCGAATCGGAGAACCACTTCTGGTTGCCGCTCGGAGGCGAAGCGCTCGTTGCGGAGGAGCAAATCGAACGTGGAAACAATCGCGGGGTGGCGAACTCGCACGCCCGATGCAGCATCGGCGAACACCGGCCAACCGAGGTCGGAAGCAAGTCCCAGAACGAGCTTTCGCTCCGATTCCTGATCGTCATCGGACGGCATGGTTGTACGGACCCCCGCAAGGATGATTCCGCGCCGACCACTGACCAGACCAATCAGTCGTGCCAGATCCTCGTCGGGCAGTCCGACCCTCGCCGGCTGGCGCTCAACCGAATTTTCAGCTCGTGCGGGCAACTCCCCGGCAGCCCCCAGCAATGGTTCGCGAAATGCCAGATTCAGGTGGACTGGTCCGGGCAATCCATCCCGGGCACGAACCAGGGCGTCGCGGGCCAGATCACGCCACCAGGGGGATCCCCCCTCATCAGGGGCTCCGGGTTCGCAGTACCAGCGCACCGAGTCGCCGTACAGGTTCCGCTGATTGATCGTCTGGGGAGCAAACACGCCATGGAGTTCCGGAGGCCGGTCTGCTGTGACCGCAATGAGTGGCAGCGCCGACAGATCCGCCTCCACCACTGCAGCATGGAAATGCACTGCGGCCGTTCCACTGGTGCTGAGCAATATGGCCGGCTTGCCTGATTCCAGCGCCAGGCCCACCGCCATGAAACCGGCTGATCGTTCGTCGTGGACGATGTGGACCAGAATCCCGGGGTGCCGGGCCAATGCGATCGCCATCGGGGTGGAACGTGATCCGGGACACACCACTGCCTCCTCAACCCCGCCCAGGGACCATTCGTCGACCAGGGTTGCGCAGTACGTGGCAGCAACTGCACCCGAACCTGCGGGATCGGTGGAGCCGGGATCTCCGGGTGCATCAGGTCGGTCCATGGAAGATCCAGCCTATGTTTGTGCGCACATGAGTCCGAACACGTATCCGAAACCGTCGGTCACCGGTACCGGTGCACGCGTGGTCCTGCTCCACGGTTTTGCCCAGAATCGCAACTGCTGGGGACCGATGCTGGAGGAACTGTCCGCAGCGCACGAGTGTTGGCGATTCGATGCACCCGGCCACGGATCGGCCGAACACTTCGCTGCATTGACCTGCACACAGGCAGGATCTGAACTGATTACCTCCTCCGGCGTTGCGGCCTACCTCGGTTACTCGATGGGCGGACGCATGCTGCTCGCCGCAGCGGTTGATCACCCCGAATCGGTGCGGGCGCTCGTATTGCTGAGCGCCACCGCGGGGATCCCGGATCACTCCGAGCGCGCTGACCGGCGAGCACAGGACGAGCGACGGGCCCTGCGGATCACCGAAATCGGGGTGGAGTCCTTCGTTGAGGAGTGGCTGGCCATGCCGATGTTCCGCTCATTACCGGCCTGGGCTGGATTCCGCGAACAACGGCTGGGGAACACCGCCCTGGGTCTGGCCGCCTCGCTTCGTAATGCGGGCACCGGATCGATGGAGCCACTGTGGAATCGTCTGGGCGAACTGACCATGCCCGTTCTCTGCGTCGCCGGCGGTTCGGACACGGCATACGTGGAGCGTGCACATGAAATGGGCGAGGGCATCGGATCGAATTGCACCGTACGGATCATCGAGGGTGTCGGTCACGCCCCTCATCTCGAGGCACCGGAGGCAACCTCCTTGGTTGTGAGGCGATTTCTGGCGCAGAACGCCCTCGACTGATCAGAACTGGAGCAACAAACCCAGCGTCACGAATCCCGCATAAACCATCTGGGTTCTGGCCGTGCGGCCGAGGACCGGCAGCAGAACCGGGCCGGCGGCCCCACCCAGGACGTCCACCACGGCCTGACGACCCACCACCACGGCGATGAATCCCAATGCGACTGCAGGCGGCGCGCCAAGGGCTACATATGCCGGTATCAGCATCATCGGCACGACGAGCAGCACCACGTACAGAATGCGGGTCCGGTGCTCGCCGATCCTCACGGCGAGGGTCACCTTCCGAGAAGCCTTGTCACCGCGGATGTCCCGCAGGTTGTTGATCACCAGCAACGCGGTTGCGAGGCAACCCATTGCCACTCCAGCCGTGATCGCGATCCCGTTTGCCGACTCGGTCTGAATCCAGGCCGAGCCAATCGTCGCCACCAAGCCGAAGAACACGAACACGAACAACTCACCGAACCCGGCGTACCCGTATGGTTTCGGGCCGCCGGTATAGAACCAGCCCGCCGCCACAGCGGCGACACCGACCAGACCCAATCGCCAGTCCACGAAGATCACCAGGGGCAGGCCGGCCGCCACGGTCAGGCCGAAGCTCACGATCATCGCCTTCTTCACCGCAGTGGCCGATGCCAGGCCGTTTCCGACCAGTCGTGGTGGCCCCAGCCGGTCCAACGGGTCGTCGGTTCCGCGAATGCCATCGCTGTAGTCGTTGGCATAGTTGGTGGCCACCTGAACGAACAGGGCCACCGCGAGTGCGCAGGCGAAGCGCCACCAGATCACCGC
>JAUXGW010000255.1 GCA_030621865.1 Actinomycetes bacterium | reverse complement strand
CGCTCGGCAGACCAATGCGGCGAGCGAAGCCTGAACGCGTATACGCGCACTTCTCCCGCACCCCAAGAGCGCGGCGATGGCAAGCTCCCGCGATACTCAACCTCGTCAGGCGCCACTCCGAGTTGTGGATCGGACGCCAGCCACGAGACCAAGGCTGCTTCCCCAACCGACGCAGCCGAACCGTGTGACAGGGGCACACTTGTGTGCCATTCGATCTCTTCCAGGCCATGCAACAGGATCGAGCGTGCCTCCGGATCCCGACAGATGATCTCGACCCGGTCATCCCCCACCGGGAGGTTCCGGCGAACCATCACTGACAGGGCCATCGCTGACACCCGCGGGTCGGCAGAACCGAGACCTCGCTTGAGGATGCGGTCGGCATGTGCAGGTGGGAACAGGACAACGGTGGGCAACAACGCCTCCAGCGCCCGTCTGTCCACCCGGCTCACGTCACTTCCGGAATCACGCACGACGACCGCCCGGTTGCAGCTGTCGACAAAGTCGACCAGCAACGGTTCCAGTGTCTCTGCCACGAGTTGTTCGTCACTGGAAAGCAGTTTTCCGTCGAGCCGAATTTCGAACAGCATGTCTGCGCAGTGCTGTGCCCAACCGCGCCGCCAGGCAACCGAAGCCAGTGGCACGGCAAGTCGGCCGGCACTCTGAGCGCTGAGAATCGGAATGAGCAGGTCTTCGCTGGGGACCGGCAAGAGATCCCAGGGCCCGTCCGAACCAATGAGATGGGTCAGGGCCTCGACCCCAGCGTCGTCTCCACGCAGTGCCAGAAGCCGAAGCAGACCTCGGCGGGCTCTGTCGGAGCAGAGCGAATACGCCCGCTCGACCTCAGCCACCGGCACCTGATGGGGATCACAAAGGAGGAGTTCCACGAGGTGTTCACCCACGTCCTCAGCCACGTCGTGGACCCAGGGATGGGAGATCGTGGTTCCCGCGAGCACCTTCAGGGCTGCGTCATCGGCGAGACCCCGGCCCTTCCAGGCCACCATTGTTTCGATTGCCTCACGGCGTGATTCAGTGTCAGATCGCCGTAGTTTCGCCCGTAGCGCAACGATCTGTGCCGTGAGGAGTGATTCGCCGCTCCCCATGGATCCAATGGTGGTGCCAGGGAGCCAGTCCTGCCAAGCGCCCAGAGGCTGTTTCCATGGGTCAAATCCCCAAGACCCGCGAGGAAATCCGCCAGCGACACCTACTCTGGTGGCCATGGCACTATTCGGATTCGGCAAGGAGCCGGAAAGGATCGGCGCGGCGGAGGCAATTCCCGGTCGTGACCAATCGATGACAGTTCCCGGGGTTCACCACGTGAACGGGCATCCCCTCGAGGGTCCATGGCCTGACGGGATGGAAACCGCCGTGTTCGCGATGGGTTGCTTCTGGGGAGCCGAGCGCGGTTTCTGGCAAATACCGGGCGTGTATTCCACCGCTGTGGGTTACGCAGGCGGATTCACCAGGAACCCCTCGTACACCGAAGTCTGCACCGGCCAGACAGGCCACACCGAGGCCGTGCTCGTGGTATTCGATCCCGACGAGGTTTCATATCGTGAACTGCTCACCCAGTTCTGGGAAGGTCATGACCCGACACAAGGCATGCGTCAGGGCAACGACGTCGGCACGCAGTACCGCTCAGCCATTCTGACAGCGGGATCCGCCCAGGCAGAGGCGGCACGGGAATCCCGCACGGAGTTCCAGAGCGCACTTCGAGAGTCCGGATACGGCGAGATCACCTCGGACATCGAACCGCTCACCGACTTCTTCTACGCAGAACCCGAGCACCACCAATATCTGTCCAAGAACCCCAACGGCTACTGCGGGCTGGGCGGTACCGGTGTGAGCTGCCCAGTCGGCCTGGCTACCGAGAAGCCGCTCTGAACCAGCAAATCCATGCCACCAGCGGCCGAAATGTACACGGTCCACCAGATCCCCAGGCCGCGACCCGGCCGAAACCGACAGCCCTGACCCATCACCTCTGAAACCACTTCCGTAGATCGAGACGACTGGGACCGCGTCAGGTCGCGCTCCACTGCACGCGGGGTGGTGGCACTGCAGGTGTTGTCCAATGGTCTCGGGATGATGATGGTGGGCCTGTATTTCGTCTTCCTCCTCCCGGACTCATCACTGCAGGAACTGGGGCCTCGACGAGTGAACTACGCGGTGTTCGGGATATGGATCGCCCTCATGCTGGTTCTGGCCGTGCCGGTGAACACCGTGTTCCTCCGCAAGGCAGTCGCCTGGGTTCCGGAACGCAGGGAACCCACAGCAGCGGAACGAAAGGTTCTTTTCAGCCTCCCCGCCGCCGAAACCATGAGTGCCCTGGTTTCCTGGCTCATCGGGGCTGTGATGTTCGGCTGGATCAACGAGGAGGTCGCCCACACCGCCGTGGGAATCGTAATGGCCGGCATTGTGACCTGCGCCATGCTGTACCTGCTTCTCGAGGGTTACTTCCGCCCACTCTTCGCACTGGCGCTGAGAAGTGCCCCCGTGCCCCGGGATCGGCGAGACGTCTTCCCGCGACTCATGTTCGCCTGGATGCTGGGCAGTGCGGTCCCGATGCTTGCCATCGGACTGACCGCCAGCATCCATCCCGAGGACATCGCTGCCGATCGCCTCGGGTGGATCACGATCGTCTCCGCCCTTGCGGGTGGAATTGTGATGGCGCTGGCGGCTCGCTCGGTGCTCAGACCGATCCGGAGGATTCGCGACGGACTCCGCGCAGTCGAGATCGGCGACTTCGATGTGAACCTGCCCGTGGATGACCTGGGTGAACTCGGACGCCTCACTGAGGGCGTGAACCACCTCGCTGCCGGCCTCAAGGAACGTGAGCAACTGAGGGACACCTTCGAAAAGCAGGTTGGCGAGGCCGGCCTGGCAGACCTGGTGCTCGAAGGTGAGGAACCCACCCGTGTGGGTGAACTTCGCGAGGTCACGGTTCTTTTCGTGGACCTGACCGGCTACACCGGCTACGCCCAGAGGATGCCACCCGAGGAAGTGGTGGACATGCTCAACCAGTTCTTCGGCGTTGTGGTGGCAGTTGTCAACCGTGAGGGCGGCTGGATCAACAAGTTCGAGGGCGATGCAGCCCTGTGCATCTTCGGAGCCCCGAGAGACCAGCCCGACCACGCACTGAGGGGCTTGCGGGCGGCCTCATCCATACCGATCGAACTCGACCGCCTCGGGGGCACCTTGTCAGCTCGCATCGGGCTTTCCACCGGGGAGGTGCTGGCTGGGTTCATCGGAAGCCAGGAACGGCACGAGTACACGGTCATTGGTGACGTGGTGAACGTCGCCGCCCGCCTGTGCGATGTGGCCCGGGAACAAACAAGTGGAGTGCTCGCTGATGCCTCCACCATCGATGCAGTACAGGCCGCTGACGGCTGGAAAAGGGCCGGCCGGGTGGAAATCAAGGGTCGCACCGGCAAGACCTTCGCCTACACACTCGACGGCAGCAAGGACACGGGCAACAGGAGAACCCTTCTCAGGTGGATTCCGCTACGAACCTGACCTCGGAGACCTTCGTCAGACC
>JAUXGW010000080.1 GCA_030621865.1 Actinomycetes bacterium | reverse complement strand
TGGGTTCCCGAGGGAGGACCACTTCGGCGACAGCGGTGTTTCGGAGTCTTCTCACTTGTCGGCTCCACGGGCCGTTGGCCACAGGTGATCAACATCTGGGAATACGACTCGTGGGATGACCTCGCCCACAACTTCGAGGTGGAGCTCAGCGGGCCGGGTCACCGCGATCCCATGCTGGAGAAATGGTGGGTTGCAGCTGCAGAATTCCGACAGGGCGGCTTCGACCGGATCCTGGTTTCCCACCAGGACAGCCCCGGTATCGAAGACTGGCAGACCGAAGGTGGTTCGGGGTCAGTGGCATATTCCCACGAGATCCTTCATTGTGAGCCCGGCTCCGCCCCCGAGGTCAGTGACGCTGCCGCGCGCCGGATCCTGGAACCCGGTGTGACGTTGATCGGCGCCTGGCGCACCGCGATGCGGGCTCACGACGAAGTAATCGTCCTTCGGGGATTTCCAGACTGGGAGACCTGGTCCCGATCGGAATCGGCAGCGGATTCGGCGAATGTCGAGCCGGGCGTGCTCGGATGCCAGCGCGTACTTCTGGTGGATGCCGAACTGTCGCCGTTGCGGATCGGTCGCCAGCCGGTCGAGGCTGATCGGCGTGATCTCGACTCAGTCTGAGGGAGGTTCGTAGTCGGGAAGTCCGAGGTCGAGTGTGGAGTTCGTGACACCGCCGTCCACTTGAAGAACCCTGCCGGACACGAACGAACTGGCATCGGATGCCAGGTACAGAGCGGCGGCCGCAATGTCATCCACCTCGCCCACGCGGCCCAGGGGAGTACGGTCCTCCATGGTCGTGCGGAGTTCATCGTTGGTCAGGACTGTTTCCAGTGCCGCGGTTGCCACCGCACCCACTGCGATTGCATTCACACGAATGTGCGGGGCGAGATCCAGGGCCATTTCCCGACTCAGGTAGGACAATGCCGCCTTCGCCGTGCCGTAGGCGGCGAAACCGCGGTCGGGCATCACGCCGGCTCCGGATGAAATGTTGACCACGGAGCCGCCACCGCTGGCGAGCATCTCGGGCGCGCCGGCCTTCGTGAACTCGAACGCCGTGGTCACATTGAACGAGAACGATTTCTCGAAGCTGCGCTTCGATGTGTCCAGCAACGCCCTGGGCATGGATCCGCCGGCGTTGTTGACAACCACATTGAGGCCTCCGAGTTCTTCGCTGGCTCCGGCAACCACATTGGGTATCTCATCGAGGTCCATCACGTCGAAGCGAATCGGGATTGCCTTGCGTCCGAGCGCCTCGATTTCTGCTGCCGCTGAGTCGATGTCAGATTGGGTGCGCGCGAGCAGCGCAACATCGGCGCCGGCCTCGGCGAAGCCGATCGCGATGGCCCGACCGATTCCTTTTCCGGCGCCGGTCACCAGGGCTTTGCGCCCTGTGAGGGAAAATCGATCCATCAAGGTCATGTTTTGTACCCATCGAAGAGTGTCATCGCGAAGAATATCGAACTCATGTGTCTTTCGGCTTGGCCGGATGAGACCGGGCGATGACAGGAACCAGGATGGATCTCGGAGCGATGTTCCCAAGCGTCGCGGTGATCCGGTTGATCGGTCCTGGTATGACCTCGGCCCGACCTTCGAGAATTCCGCGAACTCCGGCGCGAGCGACCGCGTCGGCGGTTTCCCAGAGAAAGTCAGGCGTTGAGTTCTCGGTCTCGCCCAACCCGGCGGCCTCGGCGAACTCGGTCTTGACCGGGCCCGGACACAGGGTGGTGGCGGTCACGCCGGTGCCCCTCAACTCTCCCCGCAACGCGTGGGTGTAGCTGAGCACGAACGCCTTGGAAGCTCCGTATCCACTTTGATAGGGCAGCGGCTGGAACGCGGCGGTTGATGCGACGTTCAGGACGGCGCCACCCCCGCGTTCCACCATCGCCGGAAGGAAACGACTGCACAGATCCGCCACGGCAGCCACATTCAGTTCGATCATCCGCAGTTCTGCCGACACATCGGATTCGCTCACGGGGCCCGTGGTCGAAAATCCTGCATTGTTCACCAGAATCGAGACTTCCAGGCCGAGATCGGCCACTCGTTGCGGCAGTTGGGCGCGCGACGCAGGGTCGACCAGGTCGGTAGCCAGCACTTCGGCGCGCACGCCGGTCGCTTCCAGTTCCCCCGCCAGTTCTCGCAGACGGTCTTCGCGTCGGGCCACCAGGGTGACGCCGTAGCCGCGTCGGGCGAGTTCCCGGGCAATTTCGGTGCCGATGCCCGATGAGGCTCCTGTGACCAGTGCGGTCCGGTTTTCGCCATTCACTGCTCTGGAGATCCTTCTCGCAGGGCCCTGGCTGCGCTGGTGGACTCGTGTTCAGCCCAGCCGAAGATGCCCTTGGCCATGAGCGACGTTTCGGAGTGACCTCTGTTGCGGTAGATCTCGGCCCGGATGTCCTGAATCCCCGCGTCATCCTCGGCGGCCAGCGCAGCCATCTCGATGAGGTGGCCGGCGAGCCGCATGTCGCCCGCATCAGCGAGTTCAATGGCCCGTTCGGCGAGTACGTTCGCTCCACCGGCCAATGCGGCCATTTCCAGCGCGACCTCGGCGTCCCGGGAAGGTTTGAGGGTGGCCGGATTGCCGTTGTACCAACCACCGTAGAGACGCCAGATGTTGTGCACGATGAATTCGGGTTCGTCATATATGGGCTGCAGCCAAGGTCTGTCCAGCAGATGTTCGGGTGGTTTGACCTCGTGGATCAGGTCATCCAGTCGAGCTCCCGAGTTCATCAGTTCCAAGGCTTGGGCTGTGATCGATTCGAGAAATTCGGCGGTGTCGGAAAGCACCATCTTCACGTTGTCGGCGCCGGCGATCGGCAGGCCGTGGCCGGGCAGGAGCATTTCGGCTCCGAGGTTCTCCATCTTGCGCAAGGCCGCGGCCCATTCGCGCGGGAACCGTTGCACTTTTTGCGGGTTACCGCAGTTGGGGGAGACCCAGATGAAGAGGTCCCCGGTGCAGAGGACCTTCTGGTCGGGCAGCCACGCCCAGGTGTGATCATCGGTTTCGCCCTTGTCGTGATGCAGTTCGATCTGCACCTCTCCCACCGTGATGCTCGCAGAGTCGGTGAACACCTCATCCGGATAACGAAACTCGTCGGGAAAGATTGGTGCGCCCAGACGGAACTGTCGCATGTTGATCACGCCGTTGTACCCGTTGGTGAGCTTGTAGCGATCGAAGCGGGCGGGGAGCGCCTCGTGGGCGATCACGTTGGTTTTCGGGTGGCCAGCCTCTGATTCGAAGTTCGGAACACCGAAGCAGTGATCGACGTGCCCATGGGTGTACACGGCGTTGGTCAGTGGGTCCGAGGTCCAGGATCTGATTGCACTGTGGACTTCCCTGGCGAACAGAACGCTCCCGGCGTCGATCAGAGCCAGTTCGCCTCCGGATCGGATGGCGGTGACGTTCGCAAACGATTCAACAAACGCGAGGCCGTCTCCGAGGCCGACCAGCTCGTTGCTCGTGGCCATGGACAGGAGCTGGTTGTCAACTCCCGGAATCTCACCGCTCAGAAGACCGTCGGACAATGCCAGCAGATCACGAGTCATCGCGTGATCCTACGTGGCTGATGCTCCCAGAAGCGCGGCCCGGTGATCCCGGGGAGTTCCTGCGGTGCGGGCCCGGAACTGTGCTCTCGTCACGTAGCGATGGGCGGTGTGTTCCCAGGTGAATCCGATTCCGCCATGGTTCTGAACATTCCATGTGGTGTTTTCGAGCGCAGCCTGGGTGGCGAGCACCCGTGCCGCTTCGGACTGGAACTCGGCGTCGTCGTGTCCGGCGACCACGGACAGTGCGGCAAGCCTGGTGAGGTTCACCGCGGCATCGGCGCGGACTGCCATGTCGGCGCAGCGGTGCTTCAGGGCCTGGAACGATCCCACCGGGCGGCCGAACTGCTCGCGGTCCTTGCCGTATTCGGTGGACTGTTCAGCCGTGGCCCGGGCGATGCCCGCCAGTTCGGCGGCAACCAGAACACTGGCACGAAGGCTGATCGACGGGTCGTCCACCGCGCACAGTGGGTCTGAGTCGATCGACGCGGTTCCGAGTGGAACCAGTGGATCAAGCGACAACTCGGGTGTGATCTCGACGCCGGCCAGATCAAGTATCGCGGCCCGTGATCCCGAGATCGCGAGTGCGAGGTCGGCACCGCCATGATCGGTCAGTCGGTACTGATTGCCGTCTTCCGGTTCTGCCAGAGCCACGCGGCGCTCTCCGGAGAGGATTTGCCCGAGCAATTCGGATTCCCCGCAGTCAGCCGCGACATGGGCGGCCAATATCGTCGCCAGGAAAGGTCCGGGGGTGGCGTGGGCGCCAACTTCTTCGAACAGCAGTGCTTCCTCCACGAGGGAGTAGCCAACGCCGCCATCTTCTTCGGGGATTCCGAGTGCGAACCAGCCGAGCTCAGCGCATCGCTGCCAGAGGGTGTCGTCGATGACTTGATCCCGGCCGTCCCGTTCGGCGAGATCGTTGAGTGAGAAGTCGCTTTCGAGCTGCGCCTTCACGGTGCCGATGATTTCGAGCTGTTCTTCTGTGGGTAGGAGATCCATGGTTGACCTGTTACTGCCGGGGCAGGCCGAGCACGCGCTCGCCCACGATGTTTCGCTGGATGTCTGTGGTGCCGCCGCCGATCGTGTAGGCGAACGACTGGAGGTAAGGGCCGGTCCACACTCCTTCTCCGTCCACCGGAGTCAGGCGCAGTGCTTCGGCACCGACGATGTCCATGGCGAGCCGGTAGATCCGCTGGTGGAGTTCGCCGTGGAACAAACGGATCATGGATCCTTCCGGACCGGGAATGCCGGTGCGGGCAGTCCGACTGATGCCGGCGATGGTCATGGCCCGAAGTGCGGTCACCTCGGCCCGTGCCATCGACAGACGCTTGGCGATGTCCTCATCCTCGATGGCGGGGCGACGGCCGTCGGCGCTGGTGCGCTCCCTGGCTTCGGCGATGAGGCGTTCGACAGTGGCCGCGAGTTCAACCTGGTCGGCCATGAATGCAGTACCGCGTTCGAAGCTGAGTGTGGACATGGCCACCCGCCAGCCATCGTTGATCTCGCCGACCACATTGGTCAGCGGGATTCGAACCTCGTCGTAGAACACTTCGCAGAAGTCAGTGACATGAGACATGGTCTCGATCTCGCGGACTTCGATGCCGGGACTCCTCATGTCGCAGATGACCCACGAGATGCCCTTGTGCTTGGGTGCGTCAGAGTCGGTTCGAACGAGAAGTTCCTGGAGATCGGCCACATGAGCGTAGGAAGTCCAGGTCTTCTGGCCGGTCACCACCAGTTCGTCGCCGTCCACCACGGCCTTGGTGTTCAGGCTCGCCAGGTCCGAGCCCGCTCCTGGCTCTGAGAATCCTTGGCACCACACGGCTTCACCCTTGAGGATTTTCGGCAGATGCTCGGCCTTTTGCTCATCGCTGCCCTTGAGGATCAACGTCGGTCCACCGTGGTTGTTGCCCACGAAGGTGCAGGAGTTGTTCAGGGTGAACGGAGGATCCGCCTTTGCGAACTCCTCGTACCAGATCATCTGCTGGATGTCGGAGAGGCCACGCCCCCCGTATTCCACCGGCCAGTTGATGCCGGCCCAGCCTCCGTCAAAAAGGGTTCGCTGCCATGCGAGGTCGAAGGCGCGCATTTCGGCGCCCTCCGGTGGTCGTTCCTCTGTGGGCAGGTTTTCTGCGAGCCAGGTGCTGGCCTCGTCGCGGAATGCCTGCTCCTCGGCGGTCAGGTCGAGGTTCATGTCTGGAAAGATACTCCAGAACCTGACGGGTCGTCAGATGCGGTCAGTTCGCCAGTACGCACTTCACGCGGTCGACCTCGGGCCCAGCCTGACCTTCGGCTGTCCACGGTGCGCGGTCCTGGTTGGATCGGAGGGGAGAAACCTCGGCCCGATCCACTTCGACTCCGGTGTCAGCGTCTTCGAAGCGGACCACCAGGGTTGAGTCCTCGGCGCCGCTGACCCAGCCTGCGGCGTTGATGGATCCGTCGGCATCGATGACACAGGCGGAAACTTCACCCTCCGCTGAACTGCCGAGCACTCCGGCGACCAACAGGAATCCGACCACAGCTCCAACAACCAGCAGGAGGATCGCCAATACGAGTGCCCACGGTTTGAGGGATTTTTTGTCTGCGGGTGTTGGCGCGCCGGGCGGTGGCGCGCTTGGTGGCGCGCTCGGGGATGCACCTGCGTCTTGCGCCGACGCGGTGGGAATGGATTGAGTGGGCGGGGACGACGGCATTGCCCAATCCTGGGACGTGCTGTCCGGATTGTAGGGCGGAGGGACAGGCGTCTGAGGTGCCGTCGGGGGCTGGGTGGGCTCAGGTTGAGTGGACTCGTCGTCAGTCATCGGAGTGCATTTTGTCAGATCAATCCCAGGGCAAGGGCAACACTGATGAGAATCGCCACACCTGCGAAGTCCACGGAGGCGGTCACGATGGGCAGACCGACGGTGTCGGGATCGAAATTGACCTTCCAGGCGGCGATGGTTCCGTAGTAGGCGAGGGCGATCACGAACAGGACGGTGAGAAGTCCGCCGATCAGGGACACGAGCAACATCGATTCAAGCCCCGGTGACGCCTGGCTGAACAGGGTCGCCACGATCTGGGCGCCGAATGCATTGACGACGTAGATCGGGAAGCCGATCAACAGGACGAGCAGGGCATCTTTGCGGGCATCTCGTTCCGGGCGGAGGCTGGCCCCGATGTAACCCAGGTGGAGCTTGGTCGAGAGCCTTGATGAGAGAATCCCGCCCAGGGAACCGGCTGAACTCACGAAGGCCGGCAGCAGGATCAGCAATGCGGGAAGTGCGGCCAGAAGTGCCAACCGTTTCTCGGCCACGAGTCCTGCCAGTGTGGACAGCAGCAACGCGATGGAAAGCACCGGAATCGACTCCAGCACGATCTGGCGAGCCTCTTCGAGGTGGGAGCGGATGGTTGCCACAGTCACGACGACACTCGCCAGGATCAGGAAGATCGCCAACGCGGAGGTCCAGGGACCACCGCCGACCAGATAGCTGGCAGCAAGCAGCGCCGGAATCGTCACCACATCACCCACAGTGGAAACTGTGGGCGCTACGAGGTTGTCGAGGTCCCAGTCCCTGCGAACGGCCAGAATGGACAGCCCGATGGATGCGGCGAGCACAACGATGCTCGCCAGGAGTCCTCCGACCACGGAGATGAGGGTGAGGTCGAGGACGCTGATGGCGTCCTGGACTCCAAAGACCACGCTGGCGCCCCTGGCCACGAATGCCAGGACCACGGACATCAGCAGGGTCAGTGCCATGGACGCGATCACGTTCTGGCCCAGAACGGTTTCAGGCCGCAGTCGTGGAACGAACGTTCCGGTGTGGACTGCCGTTGAGATTCGGTTGCCGAACGTGCCGAAAATGTTGCCCCGCAGCCCGATTGCAGCGGGCACCATCACCAGCAGGCCGGGTAGCTCCTCGAACCTTCCGACCATGGCGCCGAGCATCGCTCCGG
Source organism: Actinomycetes bacterium (assembly GCA_030621865.1). GTDB lineage: Bacteria > Actinomycetota > Acidimicrobiia > Acidimicrobiales > Microtrichaceae > JAHRAZ01. The sequence goes on along the minus strand of JAUXGW010000080.1, from coordinate 2,475 downwards.
CCACGAGGCTGGTGAGGGAGTTGAACGCGAGCGCAATGAGACTCTGGCGCGCAGCACCGCTGGTCGGCCCGAGCAGGTCGACCAGTCGTCGGCCCAGATTGAGCGGACCGGGAAAGCGCTGGGGAATCCGTCGGGCCACGGGACCTCGTTGGTCGACTTCGCGGACACCGAATCCTATTCGCCCGGATCGGGCAACACGGGCATCTCGGTGGGGTTGTGCTCGAGAAGCGATCCACGCTTGAGTGCAGAGTTGCCGAATCGATCGCGAACCGCGTCGATGGTTGTGTCCACTTCGTTGATGTTTCGACCGGTGAAGTCGAGTGCCATTTGTACCGCCGTTGCCTCGCTGAGGTTTGCTGCGGTGAATCCAAGAAGACCCAGGCCGACTTGGTGAATTTGCGGCCAGGAGCGTTCCAGAAGGAGTTTGGCTTCGGCGAGCAGGTGGGCAGTGGAGTCGGTGGGATTCTCCAGTGACGACGACATGGTGTGGGTGCTCATGTCATGGCCGCGCCAGCGGATCATCACAGTGCGGCAGAGGCGGTTTCCTCTGCGGAGTCGCCGGGTGACCCGATCGACCAGTTCGAGGAGAATCACTTCGGCCTCGGCCTGTGATCGGCCTCGGCTGCCGAGGGCGCGTTGGGCACCCACGGACGACCTGCGCTTCCCCGTGACAACCGGACGGGGATCAAGGTTGTGGGCCAACGCATGCATGTGGTGCCCGCTGGCTGTGCCGAGCCAGCTCTTGAGGGTGGGAACATCCACGGCGGCCAGTTCGCCGATCGTGCGCACTCCCCGGGCATGCAGCTTTTCCTCCGTGACCTTGCCCACGCCCCACAGTCGACGCACTGGCAGGGGATGCAGGAAATCCATTTCTGCTCCGGCCGGTATTTCGAGGAGGCCATCCGGTTTGCCCACGGCGCTGGCCACCTTGGCAAGGAACTTGGTCGTTGCGATCCCGACCGAGAGCGTGAGGCCCACCTCGACCCTGACCCGGGTGCGAAGTGTGGCGGCGATTTCTCCTGGAGGTCCCACCGACCTTCGCAGTCCTCCCACCTCGAGGAAAGCTTCATCGATTGACAGACCCTCGACATCCGGTGTGGTGTCACCGAAGATCTCGAACACGTCCCTGCTCGCCTCGGAGTAGGCCGACATCCGGGGTTCCACCACGATTGCGCTGGGGCACAACCGGGATGCCTCCCGTCCGTTCATGGCGGTGCGCACACCGTGGCTCCGGGCCTCGTAACTCGCTGCAAGTACCACACCCATTCCCACGATCACCGGCTTCCCGCGCAGGGACGGGTCATCCCGCTGCTCCACGGATGCATAGAAGGCGTCCAGGTCGGCGTGCATGACCGTGGCCCCTCGCCTGTTCTCTGCGGTGTTGGGTTGCGCGATGTTGGGTTGCGCCATCGAACTGATGTTCCCGCGTCTGGATGGGCTTGGCAAGTGTTGATTCTGTACGTTTGTGCGATGGTGATGCCCGCGAACATCGGAATTATCGACACGATGATGGATCTTCCCTTCACCGACATCAGGTCCACCTATGAGTTTCTTGCTCCGAACCTCAGGGACTCCGAGTCCAAGGAGGAGTTCGAGTTCCCGGTGCAGTACATGTTCAAGGACGTTCCCAAGGCTGAGACCGATGATCCCCTGGAGCACACGCTCGCGCTCATGGATCACCACGGGATCGAGCGGGCCCTGATCGGCGCCGGTGGCGAGAATCAAATGCGGGCGCTCAAGGATCATCCCGACAGGTTCCTGCCATCAATCGGTGTGGATCCCAACGAGGGCATGGCCGCGGTTGAACAAATAGTCCGCACGCACGAGACGGTTGGCCTCAAGGCGATCGCAGCCTTCCCAGCAGGCTGTAATCCGCCGGTGCCGATCAACGACAAACGTTGGTATCCTGTTTATGCGAAGTGTTGCGAGCTGAACATCCCGGTCTTCATGTGTGTGGGTGTGCCCGGTCCGCGTGTGCCGATGGATTCCCAGCGCGTAGAACTCCTCGATGAGGTGTGCTGGTTCTTCCCTGAACTGACGATCGTGATGCGCCACGGGGCAGAGCCTTGGGAGGAACTGGCGGTGAAGCTGATGCTGAAGTGGCCGAACCTGTACTACTCAACCTCGGCATTCGCTCCGAAGTACTACCCGAAGGCGATCATCGAATACGCCAACACCCGTGGCGCCGACAAGGTGATGTACGGCGGCTACTTTCCGATGGGTCTGACTCTGGACAGGATCTTCTCGGAGATGCCCGGCGTACCCCTGCGCGATGAGGTCTGGCCCAAGTTCCTGCGTGACAACGCAGTGATGGTGCTTGGCATCGACACCTGATCGATCAGAGCTGGGTGAACGCTGTGCTCGTGGCAACGACGTCGCGCTGGCGGTACTGATGAACCTCACCCGGTAGATCGATGGTCGCGGTCAGTTTCGGTGTTCCGGCGTGGCCTCCCACCTCCAGGTCGAACGCTCCGG
>JAUXGW010000034.1 GCA_030621865.1 Actinomycetes bacterium | reverse complement strand
CTTCCGCGAGTGCGACGTAGGTGGCGTCGTATGCGCTCAGGTTTTCGCGTAGCTCCCAGACACGGCCGAGGAGGCCCACCACACCGACACGCTCGAGGCCGAGACTCGACCAGACGCCGATCACGCCCTCTGCGAGCACGGCGTCGAGGTCACCTCGGAGCACCTGGGACCGGAGGGCGTGGACAACCTCTGAGTCGGCCAGGTGCGGGCACACGATTGCGTCCTCATCCAGCATCGCCCGCGCCTCGCCGTCGTTCAACAGACCAAGGACGGCAGCCGAAGCGTCGATGACGATCAACGTGACGTGCGCCCGGCCTCAACATCGGCCACGACCGCATCAGCCTCCACGCCGAGGTCAGGCAGACCGGCCAACAGCGCCGGGTTGTCCGCGCGGCGCGAGATGACGGCGAGTTCGCGGGTCGCGAAGGCCGACAGCGACAGGCCCTCGCGCGCGGAGAGCCGCTCCAGCCGCTCACCAACGTCGTCCGGCACATTCCGTAGGTACAACGTCCTCATGTCGCATAATGCTAGCACCATCTACGCATTTCACAACGTCATCAGACTACCGGACCGGCGGGCCCCACCCTCCGCCGCCGGGTGTCAGCATCCGCAGGACGTCGCCGGCCTTCAGCTGGATCGTGCACTTGTCCGGCAGTTGCTCCGCCCTGGCTTCGTCACCGCCTGGCAACAGCCAGTTCTCCCCCGTTGCTCCCGGCTTGCCGCCGGCGAGGCCCCACGGCTGGGAGATCCGTCGTTCGGTGATGAGCGACACGGTTGCGTCTTCGAGAATCTCCAGATCCCGTTCGATTCCATCACCGCCCGGGGCCTCACCTGCCCCGCCGCTTCCGCGTCTGAGGCGGTACCGCAGTACGCGCAAGGGGAAAGCCCGCTCCAGTGCTTCGGTGGGAGTGTTGCGGGTGTTGGTCATGTTGGTGTGAACACCCGACATCCCGGCATGCGGCGAGTCGCGGAGCACTGCGGGATCAGGTGGCCGTCCACCCTGACCGCCGGCGACCGTCTCGTAGTACACCCATCCGCCCTTGCCTCCCATCAATACGTTGTTCATGGTTCCCTGACTGGCTGCGCCAACCCTGGCCGGGAGCACCTGGCCAAGCGCGAGCAACACCACGTCAGCCACTCGTTGCGACACCTCGACGTTGCCGGCGCCGACCGCGGCCGGCTCTGTGGCGGCAAGAATCGAGCCGTCCGGGATCTCGATGCGCACCGGCACCATCACTCCGGCGTTGGCAGGAAGCGTCGCATCCAGCGCTGCCCGCAGGGCGAAACCCACAGCCGATTCAGTGACGGAGCGAACAGCGTTGGTGTTGCCGATCCGCTGGGGATCGGTTCCGGCAAAGTCGAAGGTGATCGTGTTGTGCCCCGCCTCCTCGACCACTCGGACGGTGCAGCGAAGGGTGGCGGGTTGCTGCTGGGACTCACCCGGTCCGGTGGAGTCGACAACATCGGTCGCAGACCATTCCCCTTCAGCCAGACGATCCAGCGCCGCGACACACAGTCGTTCACCATGTGCCAGCACTTCGGCGAAGGGTTCACCGCTGAGTTCTGCCAAACGCTGCACCCCCACCCGGTTGGCGCCGACCTGAGCTTCGAGATCACCGGAACGCTCCAGTGGTGTCCGGCTGTTGGCAAGGAGAATCTCGCGGACCTCCTCCGTGAGTCTGATCGGCGGCAGGCGTAGTCCTTCCTGGTGGATGTCGGTTGCGTCTGCGGGTATTGATCCCGGAGCTGCTCCTCCAACGTCTGCGTGGTGTGCCCGGTTGGCCACCCAGCCAACAAGTTCCCCGTCGGCGAAACAGGGTGTGACCACAGTGATGTCGTTCAGATGGGTCCCACCTGCGAACGGGTCGTTGACGACTGCGTGATCACCGGGACCCAGTGAAGTGCCCAAGGCGTTGATGACGGCAGCCACGGAGTCGGGCATGGAACCGAGATGGACCGGAATGTTGTCGGCCTGGGCGAGAACCTGCCCGGCCGAGTCGAACACTGCAGCTGAACAATCGGCGCGCTCCTTGATGTTGGGGCTGAATGCACTTCGCCGAAGCACTGCACTCATTTCGGAGGCCACACCCGTGAGCTTTGCGATGAGGACCTGAAGACCAGCGGGATCCATCACACCGATCCCCCGATCCTCTCGAGAATGAGCGCACCCAGAGGGCCCTCGGTGCCGGACCAGCCGTCCGGGATCCAGATGGTGCAGTCCTCGCGGGCAACCACTTTCGGGCCCGCGAGATCGCGGCCTTCCCACCAGCCAATCGAAGCTTCGCTCAGCGCTTCGATGCTGGTGGGAGCTTCGCCCGTGGCGACAGCCCGGATTGCCGTGACCTCAATCGTGTCGTCCAGGCGGCTGTATCCGTTGCGGCGTTCGTGTTCCGCGTGGAAGTCGGCCACCGAACCGACCCGGATCTCGTGGCTCTGACCGCTGTAGCGACAGTCGAAGAGTGTCTCCACCGACACTGGTGCGGTGTCTCCGAACTCGGTCTCCGCCGCCACACCGAGGCCAAGCGCAGCCTCACCGAGACCATCGAGGTCGGTCGGAGTCGGCCATGATTCGACCAGTTCGATCTGGGGCGGCGAACTCAGCAATCCCACAGCACTGAGCACTCCTGCGGCCGCAGGCACGATCACGACGGGGATACCCAGGTCATCGGCCAGATCACAGGCATGCAACGGCCCGGCACCACCGAACGCCACCAGGACAAGCCCGGCGGGATCCACCCCTTGTTCCACGGACACCCTGCGCAGAGCCTGAGCCATCGTGGCATTGACCACCTGGATCACGCCCTCGGCCGTCACGCCCGCATCAGCCATCGCCCGGCGGGCACCCGCCAGATCGAGTTCACCCAGGCCCGGAAAGGACGTGCCGTGCGGAATCCGCCCGGCCACGTAGTTCGCGTCGGTGACCGTCGGCTGCTGGCCACCCTTGCCGTAACAAACAGGACCCGGATCGGCCCCGGCCGATTGAGGGCCTACGACCAGTGCACCACCATGGTCAATCGAGGCGATGCTCCCGCCGCCGGCGCCCACCGTGTGGACGTCCAGGGAGGGAAGACGAATCGGGAATCCCGCGACCTCCTGTTGGGCCGCAACTGCGGGTTGACCGTGGAGCGCCAGGCAAACATCGGTGCTCGTACCGCCCATGTCGAAGCTCAACGAATTCGGGAATCCACACGCAGTTGCCACCGCGGCTGAAGCTCGCGCTCCCGCTGCCGGACCCGACAGGAGCAGGGACACGGGCAGTTCCGCAGCCCGCTCGAGGGTGATGAGGCCGCCACCGGAGGTCATCACCACCACATCCTCGGCCGCTGTGGAAAGACCCATCAGGTATTCGGCACAGAGCGGCCGCAGGGCAGCGTTGATCACCGTGGTCACCATGCGCTCGTACTCGCGGAATTCGCCCACGACCTCATGTGAGGCGACCACGCCGAGCCCGCGATCACGCAACTCCTCCGCGATGGTGCGCTCATGACTGGCGTTGAGGTCGGCATGGAGACAACAGACGGCCACCACTTCGACTCCTGCGGGAATCTCGGGGGCGCTGCCACCGCGATAAGGGCGCACGACTTCACCGGCTGCTCCGATGCGTTCCGCCACCTCCAGGCGATCCGCCCGGTCAACCAGAGGCGCCGGACGATCCACCCATTGGTCATAGAGCGAAGGACGGTCCTGACGGGCAATCTCTATGACGTCACCGAACCCTTCGGTGGCCACGAGCGCGACCCTCCCAAGACGACGCTGCAGCAGCGCATTGGTGGCCAGGGTGGTTCCATGCGCCAGAAGGGACACCGGCAACCCGGTATCAGCCGGATTGACTGCCTCCATTCCGCTGCGGACTGCCGCACCGGGATCCGCGGGTGTGGACGGCACCTTCAGGATGCGACCATCGTCGGTGACCACATCGGTGAACGTTCCGCCGCTGTCGGCTCCTATTCGCACTTCACAGTTCTACATCCAGGCGCCACACGTCGTCACCAACTGCTTTCTCCCAGCGCTTCAGAGCCTCCTCGGCTTCGGCGTCCGATCCGTCGGTCATCACCACCGCCAGATCGACCACTGAACGAAGCCAGCCGTCACGGCGGGCAATGGCCTTCTTCATGGCGTCGGAGTCTGCGGGCCGCTTCTTCTCCAGGGTGATGACCCGGTCGGCGGAATCGCAGAGCAGATCGAAGCGGTCCCGTTCGGCCGGCTTCCAGGTGGCAGCGGGATTCGGATAGGGCAGTATCGCGGCGTACCCGACACCGCGCTTGGTGGCCACTTCCGCGGCGAGCTGCTCGGCTCCATCGCGCAGGCCTGTCATCACGACGAGGTCGGGATACATCTGGGCGTACGAATCCAGAACATCGCCCAACCTGGCTGCCGCGGTGGCACTTCCGGCGAGCCTGCGATCCCGCAAGCCCACAACCACGAGGAGCGTGCCCTCGGGAATTCGCGAGTCGGTCGCTGCTCGGCCGCGTGGCTTCCCGACGGACACCTTGTCTTCCTCGCCGTCTTCCCCACCAAGGAACCGTGGCTCCGGGTGTCCAGCACCTGACGCTCCGTCACGGCGAACAACGGCACCAACGGCCAACACGTCGGCCATGTCATTCCACTGGTCGCCGCTGTGTCCCTTCACCCACTCGAGGGTCAGGTCCTCCCGATCCCTGAAGTACGGCACCAGTTGTTCCCAGAGATCCCGGTTGGCGATCGGTTTCTTGCTGGCGTTCTTCCATCCCCGACGGATCCAGCCCTCCCACCAACGGTCGTGCCAGCACTTCACGACGTAGGTGGAATCCGACACGATGTGCAGGGGACCGGATATCGCTTCGCATGCCCGAATGGCGGCAGTGACTTCCATGCGCTGGTTGGTGGAGTCGGCTTCGAATCCGCTGGCCCATTCGCCGTCAGGTTCGATCCATGCCCATCCACCGGGACCGGGGTTTCCACTGCATGCACCGTCGGTGTAAACGGTTCGACCGGAACCGCCGCTGGCGTTGGTAGTTTTGGGGCCGGTGAACTTGCCGATGCAGGAAATCTAGTTCGATCCGCGCAGGACACCAGAGAGGCCCCAATGATCATCGACGGCTTTGCGCATCAGCTTCCGGACATCGATCCGGAGGAAACCGAGGAATGGCTCGATTCGCTCTCGGCGGTGACGGACCAGCGCGGACGTGCCCGTGCCCGGTATCTGATGAACCGTCTCACCGAACGGGCCCGGAGACTGTCGATCGGCACTTCGGCGAGCGTGTCCACTCCGTACGTCAACACGATTCCCCGGGAGGAGGAACCCTGGTTCCCCGGCGACGAAGACCTGGAGCGTCGCATTCGTCGCTTCATCCGCTGGAACGCGGCGGCGATGGTCATTCGCGCCAACCACCATGCAGACGGAATCGGCGGCCACCTCTCAACCTTCGCTTCCTCAGCCGGTCTGTACGACGTTGGTTTCAACCACTTCTTCCGCGGGAAACGGGGTGGTCCCGGCGACGCCGTCTACATCCAGGGCCATGCTTCCCCCGGCATCTACGCCCGCGCTTTTCTCGAGCATCGAATGGAGGAGGCAGACCTCGACCGGTTCCGCCTCGAAGTTGATCTGCCTGATCGCAAGGGCTGCGGACTCTCCAGCTATCCGCATCCCCGCCTGATGAAGGACTTCTGGGAATATCCCACCGTGTCGATGGGCCTTGGCCCCTTGCTTTCGATCTATCAGGCCCGATTCAACAAGTATCTGCAGAACCGGCGAATCGACGACACCAGCGATTCCCGCGTCTGGTGTTTCGTGGGCGACGGTGAGGCCGACGAGCCGGAGACCCTCGGCTCCATATCGCTCGCAGCCCGGGAACACCTCGACAACCTGACTTGGGTCATCAACTGCAATCTGCAACGCCTCGACGGCCCCGTTCGCGGCAACGGCAAGATCATGCAGGAACTCGAGGCGATCTTCCGTGGCGCCGGCTGGAACGTCATCAAGGTGGTATGGGGCTCACGCTGGGATGAACTGCTCGCCCAGGACACCACCGGAGTGCTGCTCAATCAGATGAACACCACCCTCGACGGTGAGTTCCAGAGGTATGCAGTCGGCGACGGCGCCAACATCCGCGAGAACTTCTTCGGCCCGGATCCAAGGCTCCGTGCGATGGTGGAACACCTCTCGGATGAAGACCTGACCCGCCTGCCACGTGGAGGCCACGACTACAAGAAGGTCTATGCGGCCTACCGCGCGGCCGTCGAAACCGAAGGTGTACCCACCGTCATTCTCGCCAAGACCGTGAAGGGTTGGACTCTCGGTCCCGGAATGGAGAGCCGCAACTCGACACACCAGATCAAGAAGATGAGCGCCGAGCAGCTGCTCGACCTGCGCGATCGCCTCCACCTCGAGGATGAGATCTCCGAAGAAGATGTTGCCGACGGAATGCCTCCCTACATCCGGCCGGCCGCCGATTCCCCGGAGATCCGGTACATGCTCGAACGACGCAAGTCCCTCGACGGACCCCTACCCACCCGCGAGGTGATCACCCGCCGACCCATGGGTCAGGCATCCGATGACGCCTTCTCCGAGATGCTCGCCGGCTCCGGCGGAATACCTGCATCAACCACCACCGCCTTCACCCGGCTGCTCAGGAACCTGATCCGCGATCCCGATCTCGGTCCGCGTGTGGTGCCGATCGTTCCCGACGAGGCCAGAACCTTCGGCATGGACTCGTTGTTCCGCGAGATCGGCATCTATGCGTCGCAGGGCCAGCACTACGAACCGGTCGACCACGACCTGCTGCTGAGCTACCGCGAATCCACCGACGGACAGATCCTCGAAGAGGGCATCACCGAGGCGGGCGGGTTGGCCTCCTGGACGGCTGCGGCCACCAGCTATGCGCACCGCGGCGTACCGATGGTTCCTTTCTTCACCTTCTATTCGATGTTCGGCTTCCAGCGCGTTGGCGACCTGATCTGGGCCGCGGCGGACGCGAGGGCAAGGGGTTTCCTGATCGGCGCCACCGCTGGTCGCACCACGCTGCTGGGTGAAGGTCTCCAGCATCAGGACGGGCAGAGCCATCTGCTGGCATCAGCCGTTCCTGCCTGCCGTGCATATGACCCTGCATTCGCCTTCGAAACTGCCCTCATCGTGAAGGACGGCCTTCGACGCATGTATCCGCCGGAAATCACCGAAGGTGAAGACGTCTTCTATTACCTCACGGTCTACAACGAGAATTACCCGATGCCGGCCATGCCCGAGGGCGTCGAAGAGGCCGTCGTGAAGGGTCTTTACCTCTGGCAAGCAGCACCCGAAGGAAAAGGTCCCGAGGTGACGATCCTGTTCTCGGGAACCGGCTGGAAGGCCGCGTCGGAAGCTCGCGACATTCTGGCTTCCACCCACGGTGTTCGGGCATCGCTGTGGTCCGCAACCTCGTTCCAGCAACTCCGAAACGAGGCGCTGGAGGTGGAACGCTCCAACTTGTTGAATCCCGCGGCTGAACCGAGTGAGCCGTTTGTGACCCGCGAACTCCGCCGCACGGGCGGGCCGGTGATCGCCGTGACCGACTTCATGCGTGCGGTTCCCGACCAGATAAGTCGATTCATACCCGACGGTCGGCGGTACACCTCCCTGGGGACCGATGGATTCGGACGTTCCGATACCCGCGAGGCGCTGCGGGACTTCTTCGAGACCGACGCACGCCACGTGGCGGGAGCAGCTCTGAGCGAATTGGCCCACGCACTGGTGGTTGATCGCAACTATGTCGCCAAGGCACTGGCCGACCTCGGAATCAATGACAGCCAGCCGCCATCCTGGGAGCGCTGAGCCAGGGTCAGTCGGCCTTCGACTTCCCGGCCGCCTTCATGACTTTCTTCCGGGCGCGGATCGCAAGCAGGGAATCCTCGGATTCCACGTCGGCAGCCGAACGGAGCTCATCATCGGAGAACGGTGACGCCGCCTCCTCCCAACCATCCAGGCAGATGTCGAACCGCTTGGCGAGGACCGCAATGAAGACCTTGGTTTTCTCTGCTCCGTAGCCCGGCAGAGCCCGCAACCGCTTGCTCAGCTCCCTGGCGTCGGCAGCCCCGGTCCAGATCAGCTCGGCATCACCGCCATATTCATCCACCAACACCTGACAAACGTCGTGGATCCGGCGACCCATGGAAGCCGGGAAACGGTGAATCGCCGGCTTGGCAACACAGACAGAGACGAATTCCTCCTGATCCATTGCTGCAATCCGGGCTGCATCCAGTCCGCCCAGACGTTCCGACAACGTGGCAGGTCCCCTGAATGCCCATTCCATCGGAACCTGCTGATCCAGCAGCATCCCCAGCAACAGGGCAAGCGGCGAATCCTCCAACAGTCGGTCCGCATCGTCGTCGCCGGTGATGGGAATCGCCGGAGGTTTCGCCATGGGCTGAGGATAACTCCGGTGAGTACCTTCAGTTTCGCCGCCGAGGAACACGAAGGGCGGACTAACGTGCGGCCGCGATGGGAAGTTTCACGGGTGTCCGAGCCGGTACCCCGTCACGAATCCTCGCAGCGGCGGTGATCACGTTCACGTTGTTCGTCGCCGCCTGCTCGGGCAGTGACGATTCAGGCGCGGAAGATTCGGACGCGGAAGTCACCGACGGGGACGATTCGATCTCCTGCCTGTGGCCCATGGCGGGAGCGAATCTTGCACAGTCCCACTCCACCAACTGCGAAACCTCCGTGTCCGCGGAAACCGTGTCCGATCTGCAGCCGGCCTGGTATTTCACCACCGATGCCGAGGTGACCGGAGCCCCGGCCGTGGACGAAGAAGCGATCTACTTCGGGGATTGGGCAGGCATGTTCCACAGCGTGGACCGCGCCGACGGATCGGCCCGCTGGAAAGTCCAGCTTCCCACATCGGAATTCGTCTATGCCGGCCAGATCACCGCCACACCGGCGCTGGCATCGGTCGGAGGTGTCAACGCTGCAATCGCGGCCAGCGGCCGCACTGTGGTTGCTGTCGATCGAGCAGATGGTTCTGAGATCTGGAGCACGCAACTCGGCGACACTGCCGATCCCGAATACCCGATCGAGGTCGAAGCCGCTCCAGTTGTGGCCGACAATCTCGTGATCGTTCCCAGCGATGTGCACGGTCGTTCGGGGTTCCGGTCGGGACTGCACGCGCTTGATCTCGAAACGGGCAACATCGAGTGGATCTTCGATCCCGAGGAGGGCGTGGAGGCAGGAGGATGTGGCGGCATCTGGGGCACTTCAGCTGTCGACATCGAACGCGATCTGGTGGTGGTGGGCACCGCCAACTGCCACGACGGCAACTCGTGGACAGACATGAGCGAAGCGATCGTGGGAGTGAACCTTCGCAGCGGTCAGCCCGAATGGAGCTTCCAACCGCATGAAAAGGACAACGACCGAGATTTTGACTTCGCCGGAGCACCGAACCTCTTCGACATCGGTGATCGAGCGGTGGCTGGTCTCGGCAACAAGGACGGCTGGTACTACGTGGTCGACCGCATCACCGGCGAGCTGGTGTGGTCTGCGGAGGCGCAACGCACCGAGAGCGGGAAGGAAGGGTTCGCGTTCGGAGGATTCATCGGCGCGCTGGCGCTGGTCGACGGGACACTCGTTGGCGGTACAGCGGTCGGCGATTGTCCATGTCAGCACGCCTTCGACGCGGCCACAGGAGCGCTGGTCTGGCAGAGCAGGGATCCAACCGGAACCTACGCCGCTGCCGGTGGAATCACGTCCACCGCAGGCAGCCTCGTATTCCAGACCGGAGTCGATCAGACCTTGCGAGCCTTCGATCCCGCAACCGGTGAGGTTCTCTGGGAACAGATCTTGCGCTCGATCTCGGTGAGTGGACCCAGCATCGCCGGTGAGGAGTTGTTCATCGGAACCGGATTTCGCGAACCCGGATCTCCAGCGGGCGGAGGCGGTGGGGTGCAAGCCTTCCGACTGTTCGCGCCGGGGACCGAGGTACCCACGTCGCAAGCCAGCACGGTTCCCGCGGGCCGGGCGGTGACCGCACTGGGGCCGGCCCCTCAGCAGTGTGTCGACACGCCGTGTGAGCTGGACTTCATCCTGAAGAGCCCTCCTGAGGGAACAAATCCGCGCATCGAGCTGAACATTCAGACCAGCCCTTTCGGATTCACCCTGGAGGCCAGTGGGTTGGGCGATCCGGAATCCTGGCTCGACCCGGACGGCACCGCCATCGCCGACGGTGCGAGCACCTACATGGCCTTCCTCACCCCACGAGACGACAACCCGGCGGTCGGAAGCATTCTCTGCACGTTTGACGACAACGACACTTGCTCGGCTGAATCCATTGCAATACCCGCAGATCAGTGGACTCGAATCAGCATCCTTGCGACGAAGAACACCACAACTCCGCCGACGATCCGGGAAGGTTTCGACCGCCTGGTCACCACCCAGTCCCTCGATCCCCCACTTCAACCACTGGACTGACACATGTCACACAAGTTCTCCCGCATGATTTCTGCCCTCATGGTGATGGCGCTCCTCGGTGCCGGTTGCTCCACGGATGACTCCGAGGATGCGGGCACCACCACCGAGGCGGCCGCTGCCAGCGATTCCGACTCCAATCCGATCATCCTGAGCGGTCAGGGGAACCATCTGGACGCATATTCGCTCCTGGATGGCAATCCCCCGGATGACAACACAGCGGATCACCAGCGGGTGATCACCAATGCTGGTGACGACCCGAATGGACTCGACATCAACGCCCAACTCTGTGTGTTCGACGTCGACGGGAAACGCATACTCATTGCCGGCGAGGACACGGGCCAACCGGATCCGCCGGCCGGATGGGGGATTTTCGAACTGACCGGGGAGATGGGGACCCTCACAGCAGAGCAGCAGTCCAAGCTGACACCCACCTACCAACCAGGAGAGGATCCGGAGAACTATGGCTGCGGAGTCCTCGCTGACGGCCGCATCCTCACCACTGATGTGGGTGAACCGGTTACGGGCGCGAGTGGTCAGCTCATCATCTGGTTCCCGCCCTTCGTCGGCAGTGCCGAAGGAGAGATCGCCTACTGCAAGCTCGACATCGAGTTGCCCACGGCCCAATCCATTCTCGTAACCGGGGACGAGGAATTTCTGGTGGCTGCCGCCCGCGGAGGCGTGTTCCGCTACAGCGGTCCCTTCCCCACCGGGGACACACCGCAGGAGGGCTGCTCAACCGTGGACACCAACGGCTCGCCGCTCGCCGGCTCGATCAACAAGGAAACCGTCATCGAACCGGGCGACAATGCCATGGCAACGCCTGCCGGGCTGGCCCCCGCACCCAAGGATGGAATGTACGTCTCCTCGGTGTTCACCGGAGTTATCAACGAGTACGACCTCGATGGAACGTTTCGGCGTCAGATCCTTGCTCCCGCCGAGGGAGACATCGTGGACGACGAACCTTATGAGACCGGGACCCCACTCGGAATCGCGACCGACTCCGACGGGAACCTCTGGTATGCCGACATCGGATTGGTGCTCGATGATGGCGGCATCGGTCCCGGGCGGAACACCGGGACGTTGCGGGTGATCCAGTTCGTGGACGACAAGCCGCAGGCGCCGCTGATCGTGGCTGAGGATCTGGCATTTCCCGATGGGGTGGGCACCTTCAAGCCGTAGCTGAATCCTCACGACGATCCAACTCGGTCACCGTCCACTGTCGTCGCAGCCAGCCAAGGAGAATCGCCACGGCCCGTGGATCGTGGCGCAGTTCGTGGCCGGCTCCCCTCAGAATCCTGAACTCGGGATCCCCGTAGGCCTCGGCCAGTCTCTCGGCGTCATCCAGCGGGGTGAGGTCATCCTTGTCCCCGTGCAGCAACAACAACGGTTTCGGTGCCAATCTGGCAGCTTCCTTGCTCGGTGAGAGTGCTTTCAATTCGCCCGCCCAGCGATCGAACTGTGACGGGAAGTCGGGATCCTTCACCACCTGCACCTGACGAGCATGAAGAAGAAGCTGGCGCGGGTGACGTGCCCAGTCGTCGAAGTCCTGTGGGGCGGCCATGGCAGCCACACCCTTGACATCCCAGTTGCGTGCACCCTCCACAACGGCGAGCGATCCTCCGCTTCCGAAACCGGCAAGCCAGACACCGCGGGCGCCAAGTGTGGACATGTGGTCAACCGCTGCGGAGATGTCCTCCAGCCATCCGAGCAGGGAGAAGTCCCCCTCGGCCGCGCCACATCCCCGAAAGTTCATTGCGAGAGCGAGCCAGCCGAGTTCGGAAGCGACGCGGTCTGCAAGCTCGGGGAAGGATTTGCCCGACTGTGGCGACTCGCGACCCCGCGTGGGGAAGCCGTGACACAGGACCAGCGCAGGTGGTGACTCGGGTCCGGCGGCTGGTTCCGACAAGTGACCGGAGAGTGTCAGGTCACCGGAGGAAAATCGATAATCCATCACCGGCGGCTTCTCGGTTGTGCCGACCTCGCCCATGATGATCTCCGATGCCCGGGATTCAGCCGGCGGCGCGTTGAGGACCGAAGAGTTTGTATCCCCGATTTCGAGCTTCGGGAAGGTAGTCGGGACCGAAACAGATGAACTGCTCGGACTCCATGAGTTCGGCGATGGTGCCCTCGTACTCGGGTCCGAGATCGTCGATGTCGTAAACCACCTGCGTGCGCTTGTCACCCAGATACTGGTGATGCTCAAACTTGGCGGGACGTTGCACGGCTACTCCTCTGGAAACGTCTTGCAGCTGTTCGATCAGCCAGCGGCCATGGTAGGCCGCGGTTCGGGGGATGACTCAACGATCAGCCGACCTCGTCGCCGATCGCACCGATTGCCTGGTAGTAACCCTGCTCGGCAGTGAGGATCCGGACCACCTCGGTGTCGTCGAGGAGCACCTGCTGCTCATCGAGGCGGCCGAGGATCCAGGCGACCTGCTCATCGTCGGTGACCATCACCAGATCTTCGGTGAGATCGTCATCAGTTCTGGTGGATGCCAAGCCCTTCTCGGTGAGGAATTCGCTGTGCAGACGCAACACCGCTTCAACCTGTTCGTATGACACCTGAGCGGTTACGTCCTCCGGCAGCGATTCCGCGACGAACTCAACAGCTTCGGAGAGGTCATAAACAGATCGGCGCGGTTTGGTGGACAGTGTTGCGGTCACCCCGCCCACCGACACCGCCGCAATCGCGAAGGTTCCGATGGCCAGAAGGGTGATCCAGATCCACATACCGCCTGCGAATCAGATACCGATGCGCTGAGCGAGCAGTTCACGGTGATAGGTGGGATCACCGAAGAGGAGCTCAGAGCTCTTCGCACGCTTGAAGTAGAGGTGTGCCGGGTGTTCCCAGGTGAAGCCGATTCCACCGTGGATCTGAATGTTCTCGGCTGCGGCGTGGAAGTAGGCCTCGGAGCAGTAGGCCTTGGCCAGCGAGGCCACCGAGGGCAGCTCGTCGTTGAGTTCGGAAGCACACCAGCCTGCGTAGTACGCAGCGGACTTCGCCGACTCGACCTCGAGCAGCATGTCGGCGCACTTGTGCTTGATGGCCTGGAATGAACCGATCGGCCGACCGAACTGGACGCGATCCTTGGCGTACTGAACAGCCATTTCGAGTACTTCCTGGCCACCACCCACCTGCTCGGCGGCCAATGCCACCGCGGCGAGATCGAGGACGCTGGAGAGAATGTCCCAGCCACCACCGTCAGTGCCGATGAGCTTGCCGGGCACGTTCACATACTCGAGACGTGCCTGCTTGCGAGTCTGGTCCATCGTGGAAAGCGAGGTGCGAGTGAGTCCCGGAGCATCCCCGTCGACGGCAAAGAGGCTCACGCCCGCATCGGTGCGTGCAGCGGTGATGATCAGGTTCGCGATGTGTCCGTCGAGGACGTAGAGCTTCTCACCATTGAGCTTCCAGGAGTCTCCATCGGAGGTGGCGGTCATCGTGACGGCCGACTCATCCCATTTGCCGTTTGCTTCGGTGTAGGCGAGCGTTCCGATCGTGGAGCCATCAGCGATTCCGGGCAGGTACTCACTCTTGGCGGTGTCATCACCGCTCTGGAGCAACGTCTCGCCCGCGAGGACCACGGTGGAGAAGTAAGGGGCGCAGATCAAACGACGGCCCATCTCCTCGAGAACCACGATCAGTTCCACGAAGCTGTAGCCGGAGCCACCGTATTCCTCGGGAATGATCAGGCCCTGAAGACCCATCTGCTCTGCCATCTGGGTCCACACGGCGGGGTCATAGCCGTCTTCGGTTTCCATGAGTTCGCGCACGGTGGCCTCATCCGACTTGGCGTTGAGGAAGTCCTTGACCACCTTGCGCAGTTCTTCTTGTTCTTCACTGAAGGCGAAATTCACCGTGTCCCCCTGGGAGCTCTGTTCGTTGACCTGAATTGTTTTGTTGACTGGTTGTTCTAGCTGTGTTCGGAACCGTTTGCACAACAGCGTGCGTACACATGTGTACGCTTGGATCAGTGGAAACCAATCAAGTCGGGATGAGGGAACTGCGAGCCAACCTCGCCTCGTTGACGCGAAGAGCCCAGGAAGGTCAACGGGTGGTGATCACGGTGGATGGATTGCCCGTGGCCCAACTCGGTCCGGTTGAGCCGGACGATGCCGAAATCACGATCGAGGATCTCGCGGCCCGCGGACTGCTGATACCCGCCCGCCGCACCGACCGGCCCCAGCCGGCGGCCGTGATGCCGCTGTGGGCCGGCACCCGAATCGACCATCTGGTGCGAGAGGTGAGAGGCCGATGACAATCGCCTTGGACACCACTGCGCTGCTCACGCGATTCCTCGACTCGCCGGGTCGACCGCAACTGCTTGCTGCGATGGATCGTGATCATGTTTGGTGCGCCAGCACACTTGCCATGTCCGAGGCACTCATGCTCATCGAGCGCATAGACGACGACCGGTCCCGCACCGATGAACTCCGCAGGGCACTGCGCGATGACTGGGAGCGAATACACCGGATCCCGGTGGACGGAACCTGTCTGGAGAGAGCCGCCGAACTGGGCCGTACCCAACCTCTGCGCACGGTCGACGCGATTCACCTGGCCGCCGCGGATCGCCTGCCCAAGCCGACCAGCTTCGCCACTTTTGATCCCGCACAGATCCCGGTTGCGCTGGCCCTCGGCTTCGACGTGCTCGAATCGTGAGACAATCGGCTCATGAGCTCATCCAGCCTGCACGTCTCAGATACTGACTTCGAGATCCACAAGGTTGTCGTGGGCGACTTCGACAACAACGTGTTCGTGCTTCGGTGTCGCCACACCGGCGACGCAGTCCTGCTCGATGCAGCCAACGAACATGATCGACTCCTGGAGTTGTCCAAGGCGCTGGGAGTCCGCCGCATCCTCGAAACCCACGGCCACTGGGATCACATCCAGGCCATCCCCCAGATGCGCGATGCGGGATATTCGGTCGGTGTCACCAGCGCCGACGCGGACATGCTCGACAGCTACGACGAGATTCTCGAACACGACTCGGTGATCGAGGTCGGCGACCTGCGACTGCGCACGATCCTCACCCCCGGCCACACTCCCGGATCGATGTGTTTCGCCATTGAAGGCAAGCCGATCCTTTTCTCCGGCGACACACTGTTTCCGGGAGGGCCGGGAGCAAC
Organism: Actinomycetes bacterium; assembly: GCA_030621865.1. Taxonomy (GTDB): domain Bacteria; phylum Actinomycetota; class Acidimicrobiia; order Acidimicrobiales; family Microtrichaceae; genus JAHRAZ01. The sequence continues at coordinate 63 of JAUXGW010000034.1, read as the reverse complement.
CGGATTCGAGGGTGGGGACTTCCCGACCATCATCTCCTCGATCGACGACCTGTTGTTCGCAGG
>JAUXGW010000153.1 GCA_030621865.1 Actinomycetes bacterium | reverse complement strand
TGATCGAATCAGTCCCCGGTGATGTGGGTTCGGCCGCGCATGTACGGCTGCAACAGGTCCGGTATCTGGATTGAACCATCAGGCTGCCGATAGGTCTCCACCAACGCAGCCCACACCCTCGGTACGGCCAAGGCCGAACCGTTGAGGGTATTCAGGATCTCGGTGCCCGATCCTTCTGATGGCTTGTAGCGCAAATTCGCCCGTCGAGCCTGATAATCGCCGAACCAGGAAACGGATGACACCTCGAGCCAGTTGTCCACTCCGGGTGCATACACCTCGATGTCGAAAGTTCGCTTGGCCGACGCCCCGAGGTCACCCGCGCACAGATCCAGAATCCGGTGAGGGAGACCCAGATCGGAGATCAAACCAACGGCTCGCTCCAGAATCTCCGCATGCAGTTCATGGGCCTGCCACGGGGAGCAATAGGAGAGGAGCTCCACCTTGTCGAACTCATGCACCCGCAAGAGGCCACGCGTGTCCTTGCCTGCACTTCCCGCCTCGCGCCGGAAACAGGAGGTGTGCGCAACAAATCGCCGCGGAAGCTCGGCCTCCGGGCACACCTCATCGCGCCCGAGCGAGGTGAGGGGCACCTCAGCGGTGGGAATCGCCCAGAGACCATCCTGTTCGATCTCGTAGGCCTCCTCAGCGAATTTCGGCAGGTGACCGGTGGCGACCATCGTGTCGGTTCGGACCAGGGTCGGAGGTCGAAGCTCCTCGTAGAGATCGGAGTTGCGGTCGAGCGCGAGCTGGCACAGTGCCCGCACCAGTTGTGCCCCCTGTCTGCGGTACATCACGAACATCGAGCCGGACATTTTCACGCCGCGTTGAACGTCGAGTATTCCCAGGTCCTCGCCGATTTCCCAGTGAGGTACCCGCTGGTGCTCGGCATATCCATCAGGATGGAAACCCTTCACTTCGAGGATCACATTGTCCTGTTCGGTGAATCCGTCCGGACAGTCAACGGCGGGGATGTTGGGAATCCGCAGAAGTTCGTCGCGCAGCTTGGCCGAGATCTCTTCCGCTGTGGCATCGAGATCCTTTTCGTCAGCACCCAGCGCCTTGGAGTGGGCCTGCAGGTCCTTGGCCTCATCGCCACGTTTGTCCCGGAACAACTTGCCGACTTCGTTGGATACCGTGCGGATCTCGGCTCGCAAGGCATCCCGTTTCACGGACACTTCCCGGAGCTCAGCATCAAGAACCCGAACGGCCTCCAGTTGGGACAGGTCGATTCCCCGTCTAGCCAGACCCGCGGCCACACCCTCATAGTCGTTGCGGATCAGTCGAAGGTCGAGCATTCGCAAACCGTACCCATCGCAGGCCGCGATCTGCGATTCGATTCCACACGAACGATTGTGGACCGCCCGGACGAGTGGGCACCGGAGTCCGTCTCGGGACAACGGTGAGACCTCATGTATCGTCGCCGCATGAGTTCGCCTCCCAGCGCAGTGACGGTGACCGACCTGCGCATACAGCGGGGTCACCATGATGCAGTGCGCGGAACCACCTGGCAGGCCGCGCTTGGGGCGATCACGGTCGTGCTCGGCCCCAACGGTGCGGGCAAGACAACCTCGATCGAACACCTCGAGGGTTATCTCCGGCGCGAATCGGGAACCTCCAGCGTGCTCGGCCTCGATCCGCAGACCCGCGGCGACGATCTGCGCCCGAGGGTCGGGGTGATGCTCCAGGGTGGCGGAATCCAACCGGCCATTCGACCTCTGGAACTGCTTCAGCAGTATGCGTCGTTCTTCGCAGATCCCGACTCACCCGAGGAACTTCTCCAGAGGGTCGGATTGGCAGAACGAGCCAGGAACACATTCCGAAACCTGTCCGGCGGCGAACAGCAGCGGCTCTCACTGGCCCTCGCCCTGGTCGGCAAACCCGAACTGCTCTTCCTCGATGAACCCACCGCCGGGGTGGATCTGTCGGGAAGGGACCTGATCCGCAGCCTCGTGCGTGACCTGGCAGGCGGCGGGCGATCGATTGTTCTCACCACCCACGACATCGCCGAAGCCGAACAACTTGCCGACCACGTGGTGATCCTGCACCGGGGTCTGGTGGTGGCGCAGGGAGCCCCGAGCACACTGGTTTCCAAGGACTCGGACACACTGCGGTTCTCGGCCGATCCCGGCCTCGACCTGTCCTCACTGTCAGATCACATCGGCGCCACCGTGACGGAAACGACTCCGGGTGGCTACGTGGTGGAGGCGGCCCCTCAACCGGCTCTCGTCTCCTCGGTGGCCTCCTGGCTGGCCCAACATGATCAAACGATCGGCGATATCCGGGCGGAGAACCAAACCCTGGAGGACGTGTTCCGGGCGGTCACCACCGAAGGCTCGGGCCCTTCACAAGCTCCTGAATCTGCGGAAGATCAGGACGCCGGGATCTCTCCCAAACCCGGGGAACCTTCATGAGGGCCTTCCTCGGGCAGCTTCGCACCGAGTTGAGGCTTGGTTCGCGCCAAGGTGAGCAGCTGCTGGTGAGTCTGGGCATACCGCTGCTGGTCCTCGTCTTCTTCTCCAGCGTGGACGTCCTTCCCACCGGCACGGCGGATCCCCTCGACTACCTGGCTCCCGCGGTCCTGTCGTTGGCAGTGATCTCCACTTCGATGGTCTCACTCGGAATCGGCACTGGATTCGAGCGTCAGTACGGAGTACTGAAACGACTGGGCGCATCCCCGCTCGGGCGCGGTCGCTGGGTGGCAGCGAAATTGGCGGCCGTTGCGATCACCCAGGCATTCCAGTGGCTGGTTCTGGTCGGTGTGTCGTTGTTGATGGGATGGTCTCCTCCGGCAACCGGATGGGCCATGGCGATAGCTGCGGCACTCGTGGGCACGGCCGCGTTCGGAGGAATCGGCCTGCTCATGGCCGGGACCCTTCCCGGTGTGGTGACCCTCGCGGCGGCCAATGGTGTCTACATCATCTTCCTGCTGATCGGCGGGATCGTGGTACCGCTGAACGAACTTCCGGCAGGCTTGGCAGCTGTGAGCAAGGTGTTCCCGGCGGCTGCCCTCACTGAGGTGATCACCGGCTCCCTGGTGGCCGGTGGACAGGTCGAAGCCTGGGCCTGGCCCGTGCTCATCGCATGGGGAATCACGACCCCGATCGCGGCATCGCTGCTGTTTCGCTGGGAAAGCTGAGGTCCGGCTGCACAGCAGGGGCGGCTGCGCCCAACCGGTTCCTCCAACCAAGTGACCCCCAGTGCGCGGACCACCGTGGCTAGACCTCGGCAGCCTCACTGTTCTCCTCCGGTGATGCATCATCACTGGTCTGGTCATCACCGTTCTGGTCCGGTGAAGTGTCATCGGCCTCGGGATCATCAACCACCGTGCCGTCATCGCGAACCAGCTTCCCGCGGTATTTCTGCCGTTCGCCGGGCTGACTGAATGCCCACCGGAAGAAGATGAATCCGATGATTCCCCAGAGATAGAAACCCGTGATCACCTTCATGATCACGCCCGCCAGTTGCTGGTCACCGACCACGTCGTAGCCCCACAGGCGAAATCCGTGGTCGTATCCCTGATAGATCACACCTTCGGACACCGTCAGGAACGCTGCGGGGATTGTGGGAATGATCGACATCAGGAAGATCGTGACCATCTGCATCGGTGGAGGTGCCCGGAGTTCCGGTTCAGGCCCGCAGATGGACATCCACACGAGAAACGCCGAGAACACGATCAGGGTGTGAAGACCGTAATGAATCCATCCATAGGTGATGGAGTTGTTCACTATCCAGGCCCAGTGAGAGAACGCTATGAGGAGGTTGTAGACAATGACCGCAGGCATCGGTCTGGCCCAGAAATAGATGAACCGCTTGAACGCGCCTTCACCAATCACCAGCCTGGACAGCCATCTGGGAACCGCCATGAGCATCATCGGCGGCATCACCAGCGTGATCAGGGCGTGCTGGACCATGTGTATCCAGTACAGGCGTTCCTCGGAGATGTCGTGGACGGGCCAGTCCGTGGATACCCAGAACACAAAGAGTCCAGCCCAGAACCAGATCTTCTGATTCCGGGTGATGGCGGCGTGGCCGGCAGCAACCGCCTTCGGCTGGATGACTCTGGCGACGTAGATGCCGAGAGCGGCAATGGCCGCAGTCAGCAGCCATACCTCGGGATGAGGCTGCCAGCTGGGGAAGGCCGACTCAGCGAACATGTGGTTCGGGGGAACCCCCGTCAGCCGCCTTCAGGGACTGTGGTGGTGACTGCCTCGGGAGGCGGGTCGTTGAACCAGGGAACGCCACTGTCGGTCCAGAAGTTCATGGAGGACAGCGCAATCAGATAGATGGCCAACGCGAACACCACACCGAATATGAAGACCCTCCGCAGAAGCTTTGGATCGAACTTCAAGTGCATGAAGATCCCGGCGATCATCGTGAACTTGATGAACATCAGCGCGAAGAGGACCGTTGTGGCGACATAGCGCACGGCGTCGGTGTCACCGAACCAGTCCGGCCACCAGTAGGTGCTCACCTCCAGCGCGGTGAGGCCCAGGAGGATCCAGAACACCGTGAAGTACTGGCCATCGGTGGGACCGTGCTCGTGAGCGGGATCCAGATGACCCATGCCGCGGCCGTCGTCGGCACCGCCGTCAGACGCTTCCGGAGTGCTGGCCACGGTTGTTTCGTCTACGGGCGTCGCCGGGTCTTCCGACGCGCCCCCGGTGCCATCGACATCCTTGCCGAAGTGTCCGGGATCATCAGTTTGAGTATCTGTGCTGCTCACGACTCTCCTCACACCACCAAGTAGACGACCGTGAAGATCACGACCCAAACGATGTCGACGAAGTGCCAGAACAAGCCCAGCACTTCCACACCTTCCGCCTGAATTTCGCGTTTGAACGACAAGCCCAGCATCGACAACATCATCAGGACACCCACGAAGACGTGCGCTCCGTGGAAACCTGTGAGCGTGAAGAATGCAGACGTGGAAACGTTCGTTGTGAATCCGGCCCCTTCCGAGACGAACACCGTGAACTCGTAGATCTGGCCGCCGAGAAACAACGCTCCGAGAAGGGCAGTGGTGCCGAGCCACAATCTCATCCGGTGTTGATCACCACGCATCGCGGATGTCACCGACAACACCATGGTCAGCGAACTCATCAAGAGGATGAAGGTGGTCATGGAGGTGAACGGAATGTCGAACAGCTCGCTGATCTGCAGTGTGCTGCCGGCGAGCCCTTCGATTTGGCCCGGACGGTTCCTGTACACCATGTAGGTGGAGATCAGTCCGCCGAAGAGCAGGCAATCCGATGCCAGATAGACCCACATTGCGAGCTTGGGATTCGAGATCCCGGTGGCTGTGGCGTGTGGATCATCCGGGAACTCGAGGTCCTGGGCCGGTTCGAGAGATACCTCAGCCAACGGGGGCCTCCTCGGTCTTGACTTCCACGGAGTCGGCCTCTTCGGCTTCGTCCGATTCGCCTGAGGTTTCCGCCTCACCGGAGGTCAGCTCAGCCGGTTCACCGGTGCTGTCAACCGGATCGGGACCCGCGAGATCGTCATGGTGATCGCTTGGGGCATCCGGCGGTTCCATCACCCAGCCATAGATCGCAACGAGCATCAGGAGTGCCCCCGGAAGCGCCCACCACAGATTGAAGATGAGGCCGTAGCCGACCAGCGGGAATCCGACTGCCATGACCAGCGGCCAGTATGAGGGCGAGGGCAGGTGGATGCCGGTGGCGCCGGCATGCTGAACCACATCTTCGGTTGGCGCAATTCGCACCAGGCGGCCATCTTCGTCATGGCCGTACTTGCGGTGCCAGAACTCGTCGAACTCCTCAACCACGACGGTCTCGTCGAAGTTGTACTCGGGCGTCGGACTCGGAATCATCCACTCCAGAGACCGCGCATCCCACGGATCCGCACCTGGGTTCACAGGGTTCTTCTTGTGAGCCCGATAGCTCACCCAGATGTTGGTCAGGAAGAGGATCACGGAGACCGCCAGGGTGAAAGCACCAATGGTGGCCACGAGGTTC
>JAUXGW010000215.1 GCA_030621865.1 Actinomycetes bacterium | reverse complement strand
CCCCGCAGGAAAGTGAGATCGTCGTGGATCCGTGCGACGACGCTCAAGGCCATCGGGAACCCTGGGGGACGGAACGCGGTCGCGGTCGCCCCGTCCAGGGAATACCAGTCCGACCGCGCGAGGTTGGTGCTCAACGACAGGTAGTCAGATTCATCCAGGAAGCTGGCCGCGCCATCGGAGATCCCGGCGATCGACGCAGCAGCGATGGCGGTGAGCACGCTCAGAACACCGACGATGAGACCCCAATGCTCCTCGAGCCAGGTGAGCGCCCGGGTGGCTACGGATGAGGACTCGAGGACACCGTCAGGCTCCTCGGCACCGTTCGCCTCCGGATCGACGGATCGGTCGTCGGAGGAGTACGCCACAGCGTGGACTATAGCGGCGGCGCTGGCCGAGAAGGGTCCGACCTGCATGTCGGAGGACCACTATCGATCCTTTGCGGCGGGTCATCCCGCCCGGTAACACCAAGGTCTCGGTGGACGGGTCCGCGTTGGCGTCAGAACGAGACGCCCCCGTCGACGGTCAGTGTTGCCCCGGTGATGTAGGAGGCGTGATCGCTGACCAGGTAACAGATGGCGTCCGCGATCTCGCCCGGTTCGGCGAGGCGACCCAGCGGGGTCGCGAGTTTGGCCAATTCGACCATCTCCGGCTCGATGGCGGCATCGGCGGTGTCGACCTTCCCGGGCATCACCGAGTTGACCCGGATGCCGTCAGCGCCCCACTCCTTGGCCATCACCTTGGTGAGGCCGAGCAGAGCCAGCTTCGATGCCCGGTACAACGCCATGGTCTGGCCTCCCATCGCCACGGCGACCGAGGAGATGTTGACGATCGACGCGCCTGCCGAGCGCTTCAGGTGCGGAAGGGCCGCCTGTGCCAGCAGCATCGGACCGCGCACGTTGACCGCGAAGGTCTGATCGAACTCCTCGACCGACACCTGATCGAGCGGGGTCATCTGGATGAAGGCGGCGTTGTTCACAACGATGTCGATTCCCCCGAAGGCCTCGACCGTGACCCCGACCAGTTCCGCGATGTCCTCGGGTGACGAGACGTCACAAGGCTGCGACACGATGTTCAAGCCGGCATCGCGTGCCTCTGATTGCGCCTTGTCCAACGCGTCGGTCGAACGGCCGCAGATCACAACGTTGGCTCCACGAGTCGCAAGCGCCTCCGCGGTGGCTTGCCCGATGCCCCGGCCTCCGCCGGTGACAATCGCGGTTCTGGCGTCGAGGTCTTGTTCCATTGGCTGGGATCTCCCTGTGGTGGGTCGGCGGGGTGGTGGTTTCGGCGGGGTGGTGGTTCGGCGGGGACCCGGCCGGGCCGCTACTGCGATCCGGTCGGAAGAACCTGCATCCTGGCTGCGTTGACGATCACCGCGTCACAGCGGGGATCGAACACCTCCAGCGTATGCGTCGGATTCAGTCCCGGCCCCTCAAGACGCGTTGATCAACTCGGCCTTGGCCAGCAGCCGCTCGTTGGTCTCGACGTGATCCGGATCGGGAACGCAGCACTCGACCGGGCAGGCTTCGCCACACTGTGGGGTATCGAAGAAGCCGACACATTCGGTGCAGATGCCGGGGTCGATGACGAAGATCGTTTCACCCATCGTGATCGCCACTGTGGGGCACTCGTCTTCGCAGGCTCCGCAGTTGATGCACTCGTCGGTGATCATCGTGGCCATGGTCACGCTCCCCGGTCAGCGAGGACCTTCTGCGCGGCGTTGTGGCCCGGGGCGCACGTGACGCCGGGTCCGGGATGACACGCCGCGCCGCACATGTACAGTCCGTCGAGTGGTGTCGCGTAGTCGGACCAGCCGTTGACCGGTCGACCGGTGAACATCTGGCCCGGATGGATCAGGCCATGGGAGAAGTCACCGTCGGTTATCCCGAAGGTCTTCTCGAAGTACTGGTGGGTCATGATCACCATGTCGTCGATCGAGTCCCGCAGGTTCGGCGCGTGCTTGGCCATCTGGTCGATCACCCGGTCGGCCATTATCTGCTTGTATTCATTGTGCTTCCCCGCCGGGATGTCGTAGGGGAAGTAGTGGGCGAAGAAGGTGCCGGTGTGCTTTCCGGGCGGGGCGAGGCTGGGATCGACGAGACTGGGTGTGTAGAAGTAGCTGACCGGATTCTGCGGTATTTCGCCACGGCGGTACTCCTCCCAGCACTGCGCCAACTGTTCGGGAGACTCGATATAGGCCATGAGCCAGCGGACATCGTCTTCGTTGGTGAATCCCATTCGGCCCTCGTAGACCGGGGCTTCGCTCAGGGTCAGGTGGATCTGGATGTAGCCGTTCTTGTACTCGATGTCCTTGACCTGGTGGACGAATGTGTCGGGCAGGTGTTCCTCGCCGACCATCTTGAGGAACGTGGTGTTGGCATCGAGGCTCGACAACACGACATCCGCCGTGATTGTCTCGCCGTTGCGCAACTCGACGCCGACGACGCGCCCCTCTTCGACGATGAAGCGCTTCACGACGGCCTTGTACTGGATCTCACCACCGTGTGATTCGAGCGACGAGACCAGTGCGTGGGAGATGGCGCCGATCCCTCCCTTGGCCATTCGGAACTCCGCCGCGCCGGAACCGGCCGTGTAGTGGTATCCCATCGAGAGAGCACCACCGGGGGAGTAAGGCCCGAGATGGGTGCCGTCGATGGCCATGGCTGCCAGGGAGCCCTGGATGACCCGCGACTGGTCAGGATCGGGAAAGAAGCGTCGTATGACATCGACTGCCGAACCCGTGAACAGCTGGCCGAGGATTTCGCGGGTTTCCTGATCCGGAGCAGCGGCAATCAGGGCTTCCGGGGTTGAAGGTGCCTTGATCCGCTCGGCGTCCATGATCTCGCGGAACTTGTCGAAGTAGGCATACATCTCCATGAGCGACTCGATGGCTTGCGGGCCGTGATCCTTCAGGATGTGCTCGGCCATGCGCTCCTCGTCGCTGTAGAAGATGAAAGGTGCGTCGCCTTCGGATCCGAACGTGCAGTACGAAGTCGGCGGGGTGAACAACTCGAGGCCGTGCTCCTTCAACTTCATCAATTCGATGAGTTGATCGTGCAGAACGAACAGTGCCCAGGCGCCGACACTGTGTTTGTAGCCGGGGAACAGTTCCTTGGAGGCGGCCATCCCGCCGGGGAAGTTCGTCTTCTCCAGCACCAGGACGTCCATACCCTCCCGGGCCAGGATGTTGGCGGCACTCAGGCCGTTGTGGCCGGCTCCGATTACCAGTGCATCGACGTCAGGCATGATGACTCCCTCGGATAACTTCCAATACGTACATAATGCAATGTACTCATGTCGGGAAGTGAGTCAAGTCAGACCTCAGGTCTGACCGTCTGGAGGCTGGAGCATCCGGGTCACGGCGTCGGCCAGCGCGGCCCGCTCATACGGGGCTTGATCGACTGGTTCGCCCAACAGGAACTGTTCGAGCGCCAAACCGTTGAGTGCGCCGAAGACCAGGCGTTGCGAGGCCATCACAGCTTGCTCGTCGACAACGTCGGGGAAGAGGCGCCTCCAGGTGCTCCCGCTCAACTCGAGGACCTGTTCCAGATAGCTGGCAGCGCGTGAGCCGTCACCATCGGCCTCGCGCATCGAGCGGAGGATCTCGATCATGGCCCGGAAGTCCGGCTCCCGGTATCCGCTCCACAACTCGTCAACCAGCGTCTGGACCCGGTCGTTCAAAGAGTTACCCGTCGCCGGGATGGACCGGAGGGCTTCGGCGAGTCGGTCCAGGCCGTGTTCCAGAACCGCAGACCGCAGTCCTTCCTTGTCGGTGAACTGGTGTTGGATCGCTCCGACGGTGACGCCCGCTCGCTCGGCGACAGCGGTCATCGTGGCGGCGGCCAGGCCGCGCTCGGCGACGCATTCCACCGCTGCCTCTACGATCCTGTTCTGGGTCTGGGCGCTTCGCTCGGCCTGCGTTCGCCGAGCATTCGAGTTCGATGGCACCCGAGGAGACTACCGGCGTGCCCCGTGTCGCAGATCGCAGGACCCGTGTCGCAGATCGCAGTCTGTGCAGTGCTGAGGAGTGGGGACCGCTTGATGCGGCCCTGTCGGGTATGCCCTCAGGGGGTCAAGCCGCCGTAGGGGACTCCGGCCAGCCGACACATGTCCCGGTCGAAGGTGGTGAGGTCCTGCACGCAGAAGTCGCTGAGTGATGTG
>JAUXGW010000014.1 GCA_030621865.1 Actinomycetes bacterium | reverse complement strand
GATCAGTCGGACTGACGCTCGAGAACCACCACAGGAAGCTTGCGGTCAGTGAGTTCCTGATAGGAAGCGAAGTCGGGATAGCCGGCAGTCAGCAGTTTCCAACACTCATCGCGTTCGGGCCCCTCGTGCAGCTGGCGGGCACTGACTGCCCAGCGGTCAGCCCCGATTTCGACGTGGCCACCGCCTGCCGCCATGAGGTTCTTGTACCAGTTCGGGGCGTTGGGGTTGCCGCCGTTCGAACCACACACCAGCACGTCGTCATCGCGGCGGATCAGCATGAGCATCACCGGACGGGATTCTCCGCTGGTCCGACCCACGACGTCGAGCAGAAAGACCGGCTTGCCCATCAACTTGTTGCCCTTGGTGCCTTTGCTGGCCCGAAACTGGGATACCTGACGTTCGGTTCCCTTCTTCCCGAGGCCAGGCAAGTGCTTGCTCATGAAATTGGCCGTGCGGCCGGTGATGGATGCCATGGTCGCAGGATACCGTGGGTGCTTGTCGCGGATCACGGGCGATGAGGTTGCCGAGACCGTCAACGAAGGATCCGGGCAACGAAGGATCCGGGACCACCGTCGGCCGAGGAGCATCGCGGACTGTCCGATCGGTGAGGGTTGGATCACGTTCGAACCACGCCTGGAACCCGGCCCGTCGAATTCTTGCCGCCTAAGGGTCTCTGGTTCGGAGCGGCCTGTGTCCGATTGAGGGTCACCTTTGTCGGTTGGTGCCCATGGTTTGGGCGTCGGATCTGGCCTATTGCTGGTTCAACCATCGTCTCCTCAGCATCCAGGTTCAGGTCACACCGGATTGCTTCCAGAGCTCAGATGTCACCTATCCGTGCGTCAGACCCCAACGTCCCCGGTCGTCACATGCGTGTTTGTGGCCGACGGGCTAGGAGAAGGCAATCACACAGTGGGTCGCGGCCAGGAAAAGACCGAACCCCAGTACAGCGTAGAACGGTCGGCCAGTGAACTTGGGGAAGGGCAGCGAGCTGACCATGAGGCCGGCGAGCACGAGGACCGCTCCATACAGGACGATCTGGAAGGCGCTCCGTGTGAGTGGTTGGTCCAGCAGGAGGACCGTGACGAACGAGATGATCGCCAGGTCAGTTGGCAACCCGGTATAGGTGGTGGACGTCTCGGTCAGTCCGTGAACGCTGAAGTACGCGAGTCGCAGGATGGCGGCGCCGGTCAGTATCAAGGCACCGGGTATGAATGCTGCCTCGAAGTCTGCGTAGGCCAGAAACACGACGCTGAGAGTGACCCCCGCGCTGATGACGTCAGCGAGCGTGTCGAGGCTGGCGCCGATCGCCCTGTCGTCTGCGGTGCGGCCGTGGAGGCGTTTCGCCACTGGTCCATCCACGACATCGAGGATGAACGCACCTACGAGCGCGACAGCAGCGGCGGAAAGCCGCCCGGTGGACGCGAAGGTAATGGCGAGGAGGCTGCTGAACGCGCCGGCGAGTGTCAGCAGGTTGGCTGCATCGCGCAGGCTCGCGAGGATTTGCGGTCTTGTTGGGACAGGAGTTGGCTGTGCGTCCGGCATCGGCGTCAACCCGTAGCCAAACGAGTCTGGGCGAGTGCTTCCACGAGGCGCTGGTTGTCTGGGGAAGTCCGTGAGGCGATGCGGAGGTATGCGCCGCCTTTCGGCATGGTCTTATAGGTGCAGTCCTTGATGAGGATGCCGTGGTCGACATAGAGCTCGCGAGCCAACTGAGCGCCGGTGACTCCCGGCGTGGTGATCTTGCAGAACACAAAGTTCGCATCCGGTTCGAAAGGCTCGAGTCCCTCGATCATGCGCAGCTGTTGGTATAGGTCCTGACACGATTGGCGCACGAGGTTGCAGCTGTGCACGAAATCATCTCTGTAGCTCCCGACAGAGCGCAGGAAGGCCTCGGCGAGTCCGTTGATGTTCCAGATGGGGAGCTTCTTGCGGAAGTGGTCGAGAACTTCTGTGTTCGAAGTGAGCAGGTAGCCCAGTCGGATGCCGGCGACCCCGAGCACCTTGCTCATGCTCTTCAGCACTACGAGGTTCGGATGTGCCGCGATTTCTGACTCGACGCTGGCGGCTGGGCCGACTCGAGAGAATTCGATGAATGACTCATCGACTATGAGCGTGCAATTGTGTGGTTCCAGGCGTCGAGCCAGCTCAAGAAGGTCAGAGCGACTCACCGAGAGAGATGTCGGATTGTTGGGTGTCACTATCAGCGCCACGTTCGATTGGCTCTGGATGGCCGAGTCGCCGAATGCATCCATGTCGAGCTCGAAGGTCTCTGGATCGAGGGGAAAGCGGTTCAGCTGTTCGGGCGTCAACACGTTCTCGTACTCGTTGAACGTTGGCACAGGGATCGTCATGCGTTCGACGAAGCTTTCACCGAGAATCTTGATGAGTTCCGCACCACCGTTGGCTACGACTAGATGGTCGGGATCAGTGCCTGTCCATGTTGAGAGGAGTCGGGTGATCTCCTGTTGGCCAACGGGGTAGTGAGTCACGATCTGGGAGAGGTCATCACGGAAACCGGCAAGCATTTCGTCGGTGGGGAAGTACAGATTGTACAAATACGAGTGATCCACGAATCCGTATCGCCAATAGGACCCGTGAAGGTGTTGGATCCAATCGAACTGTGCGTCTCGGTCCAGGAACTGGAACTGGGTCAACGCCAGATCATGGTGATCGTCGACTTCTGACAACCTGTGGGCTGACACGTCCACCGCTATTAGGTCGGTCAGTGACTTGTCAGCTACCAGGTCGCGGAGCACGGTCTCGTAGTAGTCATCGACCTGGCCGCTTTGTACACTGAGACTGAGCCGTGGCAAGAAATGCGACTGCATCATCTCGGCGCGCAGGAGATAGATGTTCGCCGTCTTGTAAGCGCCTTCGATGGTGAAGTCCTCGTCTTGGTCCACGGCCAGGACGAACTCCGTGATGCGATTGCTCTGGTCGCGGCGCACGATGGTCCCGGAGAGCTCCCTGTGATGGGGTACTACCGCAGCAGCGCTTCCAGACTGTTCGAGGATCTCCGCCAGCACGAGTTCATCGAACACAATGTCGCCCTCGAGGAGCAAGATGTCCTCATCGCAGTAATCGCGGGCGTCCCACAGGGAACGGATGTTGTTAGTCGTCAGATATTCTGGGGCGTCGACATAGCTGATATCGAGGCCGAGGCAGCTAGAGCCAACTCGCTCGCGGACATTGTGAGCGTGGTGACCAACCACGATGACAGCCTCGGAAAAACCCTGGCTTGCCAGTGCTCGTAGAGCACGGAACAGAATCGGTTGGCCATTGATCTCGGTGAGGCACTTCGGCGTCTCCAACGTCAGCGGTGATAGGCGAGTGCCCATCCCTGCAGCGAGGATCACTGCGCGGCGGACGCCCAGGGACCTGGCACTGCCATTTGGTTTGGGAAGTACGCCGACGGTGGCGTCGCGGGCATCAGCGAGTTCTGTCATAGGACAGCACCCTCGAACAGCCAGATCAAAATCATCAGGACTCCTGGTCAAATTGGATGGCCGGCAGGCTGAGGCCAATGGTGGAGTGCGAAGTAACGAGGCGATTTCCCTTGGCTTCTCCGAACAGGCAAGCCGCGTGAGTGGCACTCGCCGAGAAAAGGGGACCGCTGACTTCCCTGGGTTTGCGACTAGTCAAGCCAGCTGCCCCGGAAGGCATTACAACAACAGACGCCTTGCAATAACCTAGCCCAGTGGAAAGCCAACTTAACTACTCCGCCGTCCGCCGCTACTGGGACACTGCGGCCACTGATGCAGCCGCAGCCTCGTATATGGCCCATGAGCAAGGTCTTCCACAGAGTTGCGTCCGCCATCGATTCGCCCGCGAGCGCGCAATCGTAGATCCATGGTTCGATCGCCTGACGAGCGCATCATCGCTCCTCGATGTGGGCTGCGGGGCCGGAGCGTGGACCACGCTGTTCGCTCGAAGGTGCCGGCGCGTGGTCGGCATCGATATGAGTTCCAAGATGCTCACAGCAGCCAGGGCACAGCTTGAAGACGTGGGAAACGTCGAACTGATCGAGGGCGACGCGCTCGAGGTGCCCCTGGATGGGCCCTTCGATGGAGCATTCGTGGGAGGCGTGCTCATGTACATGAACCGTGACGACGCGGTGCGCCTACTCACCCGCCTGCGTTTGCTGGTACCTGCCGGTCCGATAGTTCTGCGGGAGTCGACCGTTCGCCGGGGCGTCGAGGTGAAGAACGCGGACTACCACGTGGTGTATCGCTCGCCGAGCGAATATGCAGCAATCGCTGAAGACTCGGGCTTGAAAGTGAAAGCAGTCGAGCGAAACCGCGGCTACGCAGACATGGAGGTAGCGGTCGAGATGGTGAATCTTGTCCGCCGCCTTCCCGTCATCGGCCAACGCCAGCCTGGGCTGGTCGGGCGTCCGCTATGGCACGCCCTGCGCTTGACAGCACCAATCAGTCTGAGGTTGGTTCCGCGCGCCATCGAGGCCGCGGGCATCAGCTGGCCTCACCTGACGAACCACTTCATGAGGCTTGAGAGCGAATAGCCGCCGACAGGCCAACCCTGACGGCGCCGGAAACTCGTTGTCGAGATTTGGGCACGGGGGACTGGATAGAACCGGCCCGGTTACACACACAGATCGAGTGTCATCGTGGGGTTTGCCATCCCGACCGGGAGTGACGTGCAGGAGCTGCGTGTCCCTCGAGCCCGAGCTGAGCAGCGCCCTGGCGGGCACGTCACCGGCGAGGTGATGATCAGCGAACGACCTGCTGAGGCCGACGACCGAGCCGTTCCCAGACCAACCCGACCAGTCTGGATGACCCTGACGCCACCCAGCCTGACCAAGTCGTTGTGGGATCCACAACGTTCAGCGGAGAGGGTGGGATTCGAACCCACGGTGAGGTTAACCCCCACACACGCTTTCCAAGCGTGACGATTCGGCCGCTCTCGCACCTCTCCATGTTGAGCTGCTGTCGAGTTCCTCTACCACTGTGGCGGATCGCACCTCGGTGGAACAACTTCAAGTGGTCAGGCTATCGTTGGTATCTGAACGTGCCCTCGGGTGGCGGCCGGGTCCTGTGCAACTGCAGCCTGTGAATCGGGTCAGGGCCGGAAGGCAGCAGCTCTCAGCGGAACCTGCGGTGTGCCGCAGATCGCCTGGTCGCCTCCCGACGGCACGTTCAGGTGTTTGTAGGATCACCTTGTGGCTCAGCATTCCCTTTACCGCCGATATCGACCCAGACGATTCGATGAAGTGCGCGGCCAGGACCACGTCACAACGGCGCTCATCAACGCTGTGGCTGGTGGCACCGAAGCTCATGCGTACCTCTTCAGCGGACCGAGGGGTACAGGGAAAACGTCAACAGCCAGGATTCTCGCCAAGTCGCTCAACTGCGAGAACCTCAAGGATGGCGAACCGTGCTGCGAATGTGATCCTTGCCTGGCGATGGAAGCGGGCAGCAGCTTCGACCTATTCGAACTCGATGCCGCTTCCAACAATGGAGTCGATGCGATTCGGGAACTGGTCGATCGAGCCGCGGTTGGTTCGCCCGGACGCACCAAGGTGTACATCCTTGACGAGGTCCACATGCTCACCACAGCAGCATCCAATGCCCTGTTGAAGACGCTGGAAGAGCCGCCGGATCACGTCTGTTTCGTTCTGGCCACAACCGATCCACAAAAAGTTCTTCCCACGATTCAGAGCCGTACCCAGCACTTCCGGTTTCAGCTTCTGACTGCCGCCGAACTCGAGGCGTACGTGCGGTGGATCGTCGAGGACGCGGGCCTTGAGGTAACCGACGAAGAGATCGAGTACGTGGTCAAGCAGGGTCGAGGCTCTGCGCGCGACACTCTCACTGCTCTCGATCAGGTGGTGGCGGCGGGAGGTGTGGCCGAGCGGGTTCAACCCGTTGACGTCCTGTTCGAGTCGGTCGCGGAACATTCGAGTGGGAAGGCCATAGCCGCTGTTGCCGAGTCGATTGAGCAGGGAAGCGATCCCCGGGTGCTGGGCGAGGCCTTCCTGGCCTCGGTCCGCAACGCCTTCCTTGTGTCAATGAACGTTGATGTCGATCACCTGCTGGATTCGGAGGTCACCCAGGCCAGAGGTTGGGCGGACCAGTTGGGCGCCAAGCGTCTGACGATGGCGATGGAAACCGTTGGCGAAGCGCTGGTGGAAATGCGTCAGGCAGCCGATCCTCGAATTCCGCTGGAAGTCGCCCTGATCCGTTTGAGCGGCATCGATTCGCCTGCCGGCAAATCGGCCGAAGGCGAAAGCACGGCAGGTTCGCCGGCCACCGGGAGCGGCGCCGAGGGTATTTCAGGTGCTCTTGACGATCAGTTGGCGGCCCTGCAGCGGCAACTCGGGGTACTTTCGCGCAAGGTGGAGGCACTTGAGTCGAATCCGCGTGCAGGCACTGCCAGATCTGCGCCGCCAACTCCTCCGAAGCGGCGGAAGCAAAATCAGGAACCGGAAACCCGCGAGCCGGCGCCTGCCCCCCGGGTGGTTGAGTCAGCTGCCAATGCTGATCCGGCAAACCGCGAAGCCTCACCAGCATCCGGGGAATCCGGGGCGACACCTGCATCAGCAGGCCCGGAGACAGCCACGGGCCCGGACACAGAGACAGGCCCGGGGACAGCGACAGGTCAGGACACAGCGACAGGCCCGGGGGCAGAGACAGGTCAGGACACAGAGACAGGTCAGGACACAGAGACAGCTCAGGAGGCCGCAGGTGCTGTCGGCGCCCCTGAGCCTTCCGCGGACTTGGCGGATCAGGTCGGTGGTGTCCCCGACACATCCCGGCGAATGCCCGAGCCGTCCAATGATGATCCCGAGCAACCAAGTGATCCTTCTGACTCTTCGGGCGGCACCTCGATGCCCGATCGTGATGCAGTTGTGATGGCATTCGGTGACGAGGTTGTTGGTCGACTCCGCGGAATTGCGCGGGCAATCTTCTCCAATGGACGGTTCGTTTCGGTGGATGACTCGGGCGCCGTCGTGGCGTTGGAGAACGAACACACGGTGACGCAGGCTCAGAAATACGTCGCGGATGTCGAGAAACTTCTCGGAGAGCATTTCTCGCAGCGAATCTCCATCCGATTGGTCACTGAGGCTGATGCCTCTCAACCGGAGTCCCCTCCGCGGGCATCCAGTTCGGCGCAGGCTGATGAACGGACGGGCGGAGGTCCCCGTACCGATTCTCCGAAGGCCCGCCGCCGTCCGCCGCCGGTGCCGACAAAGTCCAGCGGCCGCGGCCAGCGAGAGCCGCAGGTCCCCTCGAGCGCATCCGGGGACCCATCCCCGGCGGCGAAGCCGGCCGAAGTGGACGAAGTGAGCGATGTCGGCGATGTGCACAGCCTTCAGAACGCGGACGATGTGGCCGACACGGCCATGTCGAGGATCATTGACGCCTTCCCGGGATCCGAACTCCTGGAGGGCTCCGACTCCGGTGACGACGAGAAGGGAACGAGATGACCGACGAAGCGAACCCGCTGGACGGGCTCATGCAGATGGCTCAGGACATGTCGGAGAAGATGGGAGAAGCCCAGGAGCAGTTGGGTTCAACCGAGGTGACCGGAACCTCCGGTGGAGGACTCGTGGAGGTGGTACTCAACGGTCATCTTCATCTCGTGGGCCTGTCCGTCTCGCCGCAGGCCAGCGACGAGGAGGATCCCTCGATCCTCGAGGATCTGATTCTGGCGGCCTGGCGGGATGCGCACGACCAAGTGGCGGAACTGCAGGCGGAGGCCAACCCGCTTGGTGGCCTCGGCGGTGACTTGGGAGGTGATCTGGGAGGTCTGGGCGGACTTCTCGGAGGCGGATGAGCGCATATGCAGATTCGGTCCAGGATCTCATCGATGCTTTCGCGAGGCTGCCCGGAATAGGCCCGAAATCCGCTCAACGGATTGCCTTCCACCTGCTCAAGGCCGAACCCGAGGAGAGCCGAAACCTGGCCAGTGCGGTCACTGCTGCCAGGGAACGCACACGGTTTTGTGAGCGTTGCTTCAACATCAGCGAACAGACACTGTGTTCGATATGTACCGATCCGAAGCGGGACCCGGACCTGTTGTGTGTGGTTGAGGAACCCAGGGACGTCGTGGCAGTGGAACGGACCCGGGAGTTCAGAGGGCGATACCACGTGCTGGGTGGTGCGATCGATCACCTCCAGGGTGTTGGTCCGGAGCAATTGCGAATCAAGGAACTCCTCGCACGGGTGGGCACGGAGGGGACCAAAGAGGTTGTCATCTGCACTAATCCGAACCTTGAAGGTGAAGCCACAGCGTTGTATCTGAATCGGGTTCTGGACGTTCCGGGCCTGATTGTGAGCCAGATCGCAAGTGGACTCCCGGTTGGTGGCGATCTGGAGTACGCCGACGAACTGACCCTTGGCCGTGCCCTCACCGGCCGTCGCCTGATTCAGGGAGAATCAACCTCGAATCCGTGAGCAGGTGTCGTTGCGGCTCAGGCTGGTTTCGGGCGCGTCTACTCCTGCGCAGACGTCGGTTCCGGCGGCCTGTGCAACTCAAATCCCCTGCGAATCAAACTTTGTGCAGAACAAGCTTGACGCCAACTACGGAGACGCCGCCCGGGTCCCGAACGGCGCCTCTGGATTGTTGAAGTCGTCGACCGCCGAAACGGCCCTGGAGGATTGGTGCTCAGTAGACCTGAAGCAGGAGGGCGTCGCCCTGTCCGCCTCCGCCACAAAGTGCGGCCGCACCCAGTCCGCCACCGCGGCGCTGGAGTTCGAGGATCAGCGTCAGACTGACCCGGGTACCAGAAGCACCAAGTGGGTGTCCGATTGCGATGGCCCCGCCGTTGACGTTGGTGATCTCGTCAGTGATTCCGAGCGCACTCATCGAGGCAACACCAACGGCAGCGAACGCCTCGTTGAGCTCGAAGAGATCCACGTCGGACACGGACTTGCCGGTGGCGTCGAGCGCAACCTTGATTGCATTGGCCGGCTGCTCGAGGAGAGAGGCGTCCGGGCCTGCAACCTCGCCGTATCCCACAATTTCTGCCAGCGGAGTAAGACCGAGACGCTCAGCGGCCTCCTTGGAGCAAAGGATCATGGCCGCGCCGCCGTCGGAAATCTGGGAGGCGTTGCCGGCCGTGATGTTGCCTGCCTTGTCGAACGCCGGGCGCAGTCCGGACAGGGATTCGCGGGAGGTCTCTCCGCGGACGCCTTCATCGGCTTCGACAATGATCGGATCACCTCTGCGCTGGGGGACTTCCACCGGGATGATCTCGTTGTCGAAATGGCCATCCCTGTCCGCCTGTTCAGCACGCTGATGCGACTGGGCGGCAAGGTGATCCTGATCTTCGCGGCTGAGTCCGGCGGAGGCGGCGTACTTCTCCGTGCCTGCACCCATCGCAACCTGATCGAACGCGCAGAAAAGCCCGTCGTGCATGAGGGAGTCGACAACGGACTTGTCGCCGAGGCGCATTCCCGACCGCGCATCGGGCAGCAAGTAGGGGACCTGGGTCATTGACTCCATGCCTCCGGCCACCACAACGTCGGCCGACCCGGCCTGGATCATCATGTCTGCGAGCATCACGGCGTTCATGCCGGACAGGCAGACCTTGTTGATGGTGGTGCAGGGCACGTCCATGCTGATTCCGGCGTTGATCGCAGCCTGACGAGCGGTGATCTGACCGGTCCCGGCCTGGAGCACATGGCCCATGAACACGTAGTCCACATCACTTGGTGACACACCCGAGCGGTCCAGTGCTCCCTTGATGGCGAAGCCACCGAGTTCCGCAGCCGTGAACTTCGAGAGTGCTCCAGAGAGTTTTCCGAAGGGCGTACGAGCCCCGCCGACGATCACTGATCCAGCCATTTACGTCCCCTTGTTCGAATCTGTTGGACTGGACATGGTACCCACCGGTAACCCGCGACAGCCAAAGGGCCACCCGGAGCGGGTGTACCCAGGTCGGATTCAGTCCTAAGGTCTGACCGTTGGTCCGGTCGCCGATTGGGTGACCGGTCCGGCACACACCGGAGCTGATGTGACACAGCAACATTGGAACTGATGTGACACGGCGAAATTGGAGCGGCCGCGATCCAGGGACATTGGAGCGACCGCGACGCAAGTAGCGCACAAGCGGGGGATTGATGCCTGAACCAACCAAGACCGAGCAGACAGCGGCCGATCGGATCAGCCGGGCGTTCGACGCCGACAATCACTACTACGAGGCAACCGACGCTTTCACACGGCACGTGCCGCGTGAGATGCAAAGTCGCTGCATGAGCTGGGCGGAGATCCACGGCAAGCAACGACTGCTCGTGGGCGGCCGCGTAAACCGGTTCATCCCCAATCCGACCTTTGATCCGGTTGCCAAGCCCGGTGCACTCATCGATTACTTCCGGGGCAAGATCTCGGTGGAGGATCTGGGAGCGGCCTTCGGCGAGCTGGATCCGATCCGGCCGGCATACCGGGATCCTGCGGAACGGGTCCAGGTGATGGATTCCCAGGGTCTGGATGCAGCGCTGCTCTTCCCGACGCTCGGAGTGGGTATGGAGAACTCGCTCAAACATGATCAGGAAGCTCTGCTCTGTGCATTTGGAGGATTCAACCGGTGGCTCCTCGATGACTGGAGCTACAACTACGAAGACCGGCTCTACTCCACGCCGTATCTCACGCTCGCCGATCCGCAATGGGCGGTCTCCGAGCTCGAGTTCGTGATCGAACGTGGCGCCAGAGTGATCAACTTGCGCCCCGGCCCCGTGGAGGATCCCGCCGGCAATCGTTCCCTGGGGGATCCGCGCCACGATGCCTTCTGGCAGCTCGCCAACGACGCGGGCATAACCGTGGCGTTCCACGCGGGTGATTCCGGTTACGGATTCATGCTCGAGAAGTGGGGAATCGATCCCGAGTTCAGGGCATTCCAGATCCCTGCAATGTTCACGTTGCTGTCAATGTCACCGATCTCCGACAGCATGGCGTCCCTGCTGGCCGACGGAGTCTTCACGCGCTTCCCGAGGCTTCGAGTGGCCACCATCGAAAGCGGAGCGGAGTGGGTCAAGCCGCTGTTCGACAAGTTGGAGAAGGCCTACAAGATGCGCGGGTACCTTTTTGCCGAGGATCCGCGCGAGACATTCCGCAAGCACATCTGGGTTTCGCCGTTCTACGAGAACAACTTGTCCGAGCTCGCAGAATTGATTGGCGTGGACCACATTCTCTTCGGCTCGGACTGGCCCCACGCCGAAGGCCTTGCGGATCCGCTTTCCTTCGTGGAGGACCTCGAAGAGGCCGGGTTCAACTCCGGTGACATCGACAAGGTGATGTACTCAAACACCGCTTCCCTGGTGATCCCGCCGACCTGAACCCACTCTGGTCCCCACTCCGGGTGGACCGTTGGCCACTGGCTACTTCGGGAGTGTCGACTCGATGTATCGGCGTGCGGCCGCGGCCGACTCCGGGTCCATCACCGTTCCGGTCAACACGTCGCCGTCGGCGAATGACAGGTGGGCCGAGGACATTCCCCGAGCCACAGCGTTCACATGCTCTTTGGTTATTGCGACGGGAGCGCCAGGCATCGCTGCCACGGCAGACGCCAGTTCTGCGACCTGGGCATCGAGGACCTCTTCATCAACAACTCGATTCAGGAATCCCGCCTCCCTGGCCTCCTGGGCCGAGAATTCACGGCAGGTGATCACGAGTTCCTTGGTCAGGGCCGGACCGAATTCGCGGACCATCCGGGGTATCCCGCCCCAGGCGAGCGGGATGCCGAGTTGCACCTCTGGAATGGACATCCGGATGGTCTTGGTGGCGACACGAAGATCGCAGGCCGCCGCCAACAGGAGCCCGCCACCGATGGCGGCGCCATGGAGCCGTGCGATCGTGATCTGCCGGATGCCCTCCACCGCCTCGACCATGCGCAGGCCGAGTTGGCCGATCTCGCGGCGTTCCGCCCACGATCTTCCGCTCGCGGGGAGTGCTTCGAGAACCGGTATCTCTTTCAGGTCGGCTCCGGCACAGAAGGCCCGGCCGGCACCCTCGATGATCACCACGGCGACATCCCACTGCTTGCTCAGGTGGTCCGAAGCGGCGATGAGTTCCTTCATCAACGTCGGATTGAGGCTATTGAGTCGATCGGGTCGATTGAGGGTGAGCGTGGCCACCTTGTTGGTCACGGCCCTGTCGTCGTCGGCGGCGTCGTTGGTGCCTCCGTGGCCGGTGTCGTCAATGGCGATCTGCAGTGTTTCGAAGTCCATGGACCATCCCCGTGGTTAGGACACGGGATCCTACCGAGACCCGATGGTGGATGCGGTTGCCGTGCAGGGCCTGCCGGTGGCGTCAGGAACTCAGGAACGGCAGGGCGCCGCCGAGAATCGCATACGGCCTGGTGCCTGGATCCGCAATTGAGGCGAGGTCTGCCCGGCCGGACATTGCCTCGGCAAGCAGGATCCCCGGCGCTTCAACATCCGCCGCCGCCTCGCTGTCGGCAATCCTCACCACCGTGGGCAGCCCGACGGTGATTTCGATGGTCGCGTTCTGATCGGGGATTCCGACCCGCAAGACCTCGCCGGATTCGGGAAATGGATCGAGCGTTGCAACCGATGCGATTCCGGCCAGGGCACACAGGTAGGCCGCCGTGGCCAGTATCTCGTCGCGACTTTCGGTGGGAGCGATGTCGAGCGGAACCAGTAGATCACGCTCGTGGAGCCAGGAATCGAAGAGGCAATGCTGAAGGGAAATCCGTGCCGGACAGTTGCCCGGCGGAGCTTCGGCCATGAGGTTCCAGACTTCCGAACCCCGGTCGTCGGCTTCGTACACGGAGAGGGTTTCCTGGAGTCCGGATTCTGCCAGCTCCAGTTTGTCGAGCACTTCCCGAATCGACTGGACGCCGCGGCTCTCTGCGGCTTGCTTCGGTGTTTCCTTCGGGTCGAAACCTTCGAGCAGGCGCGTCGCTTCGCCGTCGAGTGCACGCGACAACGTGTAGTCGAAGAATCCGGTCGCATCTGCGAGATGGTCGGCCAGATTCCTGGCATCCCAGCCGCCACAACGGGTTTCAGTGGCCCACTGCTCGTCAGTCAGGGTTCTGAAGGCTTCCACGAGCCGGCGTTTGTGGGCGCTGACCGTGGCTGCCAGCTGGGTTCCGTCGGTGACGACGTCGAGCGGAACGCCGGGGTCTCCGTAGATCTGCACCAGTTGCATTGGAGAACCGTAGTTATCGAACAGTAGCTTTCGCTCATGCAGGAGATTCTTGACGCCATCAATGCCGGCGCAACCGGCGACGACATTGCCAACATCGAACTTCCGGAGGCTTACAGGGCCGCACACGTCCTGCGCTCGGAACAAGAGATGTTCGAGGGCTACGAATCAGCCGACAAAGACCCGCACAAGGCCCTCCATGTCGGTGAGGTTCCGCTGCCGGAGCTGGCTCCCAATGAAGTTGTGCTTGCCAACATGGCCAGCTCCATCAACTTCAACACCGTCTGGACCTCGATCTTCGAGCCTCTGCCCACATTCATGTTCCTTGACCGACTGGGCAAGGAATCCGAGTGGGGTGCCCGCCACGCGCAGGACTTCCACGTGGTTGGATCCGATGCTTCGGGTGTGATTCTTCGGGTGGGCTCGGCCGTTCGCAACTGGAAACCCGGTGATCGGGTCACGGTGCATTGCAACTACGTCGACGATCAGGATCCGTCGGCTCACAACGATTCGATGCTCGCGTCCAACCAGCGCATCTGGGGATTCGAAAGCAACTTCGGTGGCCTCGCCGACATCTCGATCGTGAAGGCCAACCAGTTGATGCCCAAGCCCTCACACTTGAGCTGGGAAGAGTCGGCGGTCAACGCCCTCTGCGGCTCCACTTCCTACCGCATGCTCGTGGGCCGCAACGCCGCGCGCATGAAGCAGGGTGACTCCGTGTTCGTGTGGGGAGCAACCGGCGGCATTGGTGCCTACGCGATCCAGTTGGTGCTCAACGGTGGAGGAATCCCGGTGGGAGTCGTCAGCTCCGAGAAGCGCGCCGAACTGCTGAGGGCGATGGGTTGTGAAGCTGTGATCGACCGCAAGGAAAAGGGCTACAAGTTCTGGTCCGACGACACCACCCAGGACGAAGGTGAATGGCGCCGGTTGGGCAAGGATGTTCGCGGGCTCATCGGTGAAGATCCCGACATCGTGTTCGAGCATCCTGGCCGCTCCACCTTCGGAGCATCGGTGTTCATCACCAAGCGCGGCGGCACAATCGTCACCTGTGCCGCCACTTCCGGCTACATGATCGAATACGACAACCGCCACCTCTGGATGAAGTTGAAGAACATCATCAGCTCACACTTTGCGAACTATCAGGAGGCGTGGAACATGAATCGCCTGATCGACAGCGGCGCGATTCAGCCTGTGCTCAGCGATGTGTTCACCCTCGACAACGTGGGCGACGCCGCGCTGAAAGTTCACCGCAATGAGGCTGAAGGCAAACTCGGCGTGTTGTGTCTGGCTCCCGAAGAGGGCATGGGAATCACCGATCCCGAGAAGCGTGAGCGCATCGGCGAGGACAAGATCACCTTGTTCCGTCGCATGTCCTGAACCAGCCTTGTCCGGTGCAACGCCACTGGGTGATCGACGGCAACAATGTGATGGGCAGCCGCGCTGATGGATGGTGGAACGACCGCGTCGGTTCGTCCGCCAGGCTCGCCCAGGAGATCGCAGTGTGGACTCGGGGCCATGAGGACGCCGCAGTTCTGGTGTTCGACTGCCGGCCCACCGGGGAGATCAGCGTTGCCGCCGGTGGAAACCTTGCTGTCGAGTTTGCTCACCGCGTGAAGAAAGACGGCGCGGACGACCGCATCGTGGAGATCGTGGAAGACCTGTTTGCACAGTCTGCGAACTCACCCGAAATCATCACGGTTACCTCCGACAAGGGTCTGATCAATCGACTCCCACCCGGCGTGCAGGTCGTGTCTTCCGGTCGATTCATTGCCGATGAACTCAGCAAAAGTGGCTGACGATTCCGCGCGAGTGATCCGTTGCAGCCACAATCTTGTGCATGCTTCTGACTGAGATCGATCACGTGGCCATCGCTGTCAATGACCTCGACGCTGCTGTTGACTTCTACAACCGTGCCTACGGCGCTGAGGTGGCCCATCGCGAGGTTGTCGACAGCGACGGAGTGGAAGAGGCGTTGCTGAAGGTTGCCGACAGCTACATCCAGTTGACCTCCGCCACCCGCGATGACTCACCGATTGCGAAATTCCTGGAACGCAAGGGTGAAGGGCTTCACCATGTCGGTTACCGAGTGGATGACTGCGGTGCCGCGCTGAAGGCGATGGTGGACGCCGGTGCCACTCCGATCGACAAGGAGCCTCGCCCCGGAAGCCGTGGAACGACGGTGGCGTTCGTACACCCGAAGGGTGCTTTCGGCACACTGATTGAACTGGTTCAGGAATAGCCGGGAAGCCTCATCTGCACAGCGGGCTGGGATGATACGGACCGCAGGGCGGTCCGCAATGACATGCACCGCAGAGCGGTCGGGGACGACATGGGCGCGGTGGCTCGTGGGTAATTGTGAGCGGCTGACCCGGTTCTGATGGGGTGCCGTGGGACAATCAGGGTCGGACGGCTCGGATGGCAGGGCCCGGTTCGGGCTGCCCGGTGCCCGCAACCCGCTCATTTCACGGGAGGTGATGGAACCCAATGCAGACGATTCAGAGGCGGCGGGCCACCGCCCGAATTCCGGCGCTCGACGGCCTCCGGGCACTCTCGGTTGCCGCGATTGTCATCTATCACGTTGATGATCGCCTTCTTCCCGGCGGATTTGTTGCCGTGGACCTGTTCTTCGCACTGTCCGGATACCTGGTCACCACACTTCTTCTGAAGGAACGTGAAAAGTCGGGGGCCATCGGGTTGCGCGATTTCTGGAAACGTCGAGCAAGAAGGCTCTGGGCCGCTGCGTGGTTGGTCCTCGCCGGAATCGCGGTTGCCGGGGTCTTCAACGTCTGGACTGCAGATACCCAATCGACGCTTCCCGGCGACATTTTCAGTGCGGTCGCACATATTGCCAACTACTGGCAGCTGGCTCAGGGGGGATATCTCGAGCAATTCGCGGCTCCATCACCGGTGCGCCACTTCTGGACATTGGCGGTCGAAGAGCAGTTCTACTTCGTCTGGCCCCTCGTAATTGCGGGCGGCATGACCCTGGTCGCGACCAGAGGCAGAAAGGCAATGTGGGGCATCCTCATCGGACTTGGTGCCGCCAGCGTCACGATCGGACAGTTCGTCTCGCCTGAGCGCGCGTACCTTGGTACAGGTACCCGGGCCATTGCCCTGATCGTCGGCGCGATCCTCGCATTCGCCTGGTCGAACACTCCACTCGCAGCACCCAGGAACAAGGTGATTCGTCGGGCCGTGGGTGTCTGGGCCGGCATCAGCACGGTTGGTCTGGCGATCGCGGCCTTCACCCTTCATCCATACGACGAGGTTCTCCGTCGAGGCGGTTTCCTGATCGCTGCCCTGGCAGTGACCGGAGTGATCGCCCAGTCGCTGATCCCCGGAAGGGTCCAATATTGGCTATCGGCCGCGCCACTGGAGTGGGTCGGCAAACGCTCGTACGGGATCTACCTGCTTCATTGGCCGTTGATCGTGGCCGTTGGGCCGGGCAGACCCGCCTGGCAGGTCTTCCTGATAGTCGTGCCGCTGATGACACTCGGTGCCGAGGCCCTTCACCGGGGCATCGAGATTCCCTCCATCCAGGGACGCTGGAGTCCCCGGTTCATGGCACGCGCAACCATGAGTCTGGCAACGGTCACTGTGCTTGCGCTCGTCATCGCGTACCCGGACACCACAGCCCAGGAACAGGTTGAAGCCGATCTCGTGGCCGTCTCCGATCCCACTGTTGACCCAACCGAGGGCAATGTGGAGGCACCCGGCAGTCCGGTTACCTCCACTACCACGACGACGTGTGTTCCGGCCGCGGCTGCTCAGTCACAGACGAACCTGACTTCCGCCGATGGCTTGTTTGATCCCTCCACCGTGATCGACCTGGCTGATCCCGGAGCTGCAACATGCGGAACTCAAATGGATTTGTTGGTGGTCGGCGACTCGACTGGTCGAGGATTCTCGAACGGTTTGGCCTCCCTGGAGGATCCCAACCTTCGGGTGTGGGACCGCACGAACCTTGGCTGTTCCCTCGGTGACGAGGACTGCCCCGACTGGCGGGCCGACTGGCCCAACGAGGTGCAGAACATCGACCCCGAGGTTGCCCTGCTCTACTTCAACCCGGTCGAGGACCTCAAGGGTGTTGATGATGCCGAGTTCCTCAGCGTTGAAGGCATGAAACAGAAGGAGGCGGCGCTGTCCGAAGCTGCCGATCTGCTCTCGGCCCAAGGCGCTTCCCTGGTGTTTGTTGCTGTTCCCACTCCCCGGGGTCCTGAGGGCTACTTCTATTGTGATGGCCACAGCACCGATTCACGCTGCGATCCCGCTTGGGTCGATGCGTGGAATGCCACTGTGGAGAAGGTGGCTGCCGAGCACGACGCGCCGGTGCTCAATGTGAGCGGGTACGTCAACGATCTCCCTGATGACAAGGCTGCCCGGCCCGACGGCGTTCACTTTGCCGGTGACGCACTGGTGAACGTGGCGACGTGGTCTCGGCCCATCTTCGATCGGGCGGTGTACGCAAAGACCCAACGCGACATCACTGATGCCCAGGAGGCCTTTTCCAACTGAGCCTCTCCTGGTTTTCCTCCGCGTGTGGTCCAGGGAGGCAAGTCCGCAGAGCACGGACCGAGATACATGCGCACCCCGAAGAGTTCGCCGTGGTCGGTGGTGAATATCACGTCCACGTCATCGGTCCAGCCGCGGGCCTCGATCGCGGCCAGCACCCGGTCCTTCTCCGACTTTGGCGGATCCCACGGGTGGTGCATTCGCTCGTACCTGATGCCGGTTTCTGCCAGTGAATCGACGTTGGGTGTGTTGGCACAGACGGATCCAGTCTGTTGAGTAGATGGTGATGCATCAATGAAGATCTCGTGGCGGACTGTGCCCAGCGGGTCATCCTTGCAGAATCCGACGATGGCGTTCCTTCGGTATCCGGGTGACTCCTGAGACTCGAATGCCGAAGCGACGTCCATCACGATCACCTTTCGGCAAGAGGTCAACCGATCCCCTCACATCGGTGCAAGCAGCATCCCACCAGTGGTAAATTGCGTGTCTGAATTCACCGGGGATCCTGATTCTTCCGGGGATTCCGAGCGAGCGGAGCACGTCTGTGATTCAAGGGGCCCTGGACAAGGTCTACGAACGCTTCGTCAAGGAGCAGAGCGGCGAGGTGGCCGATTACATTCCCGCACTGGCTTCAGCCAACCCTGACAGTTTCGGGCTGGCCATCGTGACCGCGAAGGGCGAGGTGTACACCGCCGGTGATGCGGATACACCGTTCACCATCCAGTCACAGTCGAAGCCGTTCACATTTGCACTCGCCCTCGAGGAGTGCGGCATCGACGCGACCTACGAACACGTCGGCACCGAGCCTTCAGGTGATGCGTTCAATTCCATAGTCCTCGATCCGGTGACCAACGTTCCGTTCAACCCGATGGTGAACTCCGGGGCCATCTCGATGGCCGGACTGATCCGGGACGCACGAGGTGACGACGCATTTGAGGCCATCCGGACCGAATACAGCCGCTTTGCCGGCGCCGAACTGGGAACCGACAGCGATGTGTTCGACTCCGAAATCACAACGGCTCACCGCAACCGCGCCATTGCGCACCTGATGCGCGCCGGTGGCGTGATCAGTGATCCCGTCGAAGGTGTTGTGGAGCTCTATACGAGGCAATGCAGCATTGAGGTGACTGCGACACGGCTGGCCACCATGGCGGCAACTCTGGCCAACATCGGCACCAATCCGATTACCAACGACAACATTGTTTCGCCCATGACCGTTCGTCACGTCCTGTCGCTGATGTTCACCTGCGGCATGTATGACTACGCCGGTCGCTGGGCCCTCGATGTCGGATTGCCGGCCAAGTCGGGGGTGACGGGTGGTGTGATGGCCGTCGTGAATCGCCAGATCGGAATCGGCCTCTACTCACCTCGCCTGGATGAGCACGGCAACAGCGTGCGGGCCATCAAGGCTTGCGTGGAGCTGGCCGACGAATTCGGATTGCACGGGTTCGAGTTCTCGAATACCGGCTCGAGCATGCTCAGCGTGTACCTCTAGTTCCGGTTCGGAAGCGCTCCGGGACAGCGCACGGTGACTCCCCGCAATGCCGGATTGGTGGTTGTTCAGGACCGCGGAGCGAGATACAAGTCCATCTCGTACAACGGAATCCGTCCGAGCTCGGAGACCAACTCAGCGAGTGCGTCCTGGTCCTGTCCCCTCACCTGCAGAATTCCTTGCTCCAGAAGCGCAGCCACCTGAAGGGAACCCAGAGCGGCTCTTGGATCCTCTCTCCATGTTTCCAGGAGCGGGTCAATGAATTTCGAGATTCCGTTCTCGTCCAGAGTGTCGGAGGGCACGAGATCCTGCTCCGAGACGTTGGCGATTACCTTGGACAACTCGTTTTGCAATACTTCAGCTCTGGCCTCGTCTACGGGTCGGTAGGACGCGATCAACTCAGATCCTTCCGGGACTGGTTCGCCGGGCGTTTGGACAGTGAGTACCCAAGGTTCCTCACCGCTCGCAAGGGTCCAGTCGCCCGCTTGCTGGATCTGAACCTCATGGTTGAGGCCGACCTCCACACCTGCCTCATCCAACGTGTTGATCAGTCCCGGAATCACGTACAACTGCCCGCCGACGCCACCACCCTCGATCTCCACAGCTTCCAGTTCCGAAAGGCGGTCGCCTGCCTGACCCCAGATATCCGCGAGGATTTGTTGTTCGCGGGGAAGACTTCCGCTCATGTCCTCGTGATAGTGCGGAACGGTGGCAATCGCCATGATCCCCACCAGAGCACACAAACCTGTGGTGACGATTAGCTTCCCGCGCTCCTTCCACAACTCGCCCAGCATTTCGACGGGTCGCGCCAGCAAGCCCGCTGCGATGAGTGCCGACAATGGCCACAACCAACGGGCTGCGGAGAGGCGAATGAATCCAAAGAACGGAGGTAGCCGCGACGCAATGAGCACTCCTGCGACGAGTAGGAGCGCGGTCAGAACAACGAGACTGCCAACTTGGCGATCACCGCGCCGGCGTGCTGTTGCGATGGCCAGGGCAACCGCAGCCACGAACGTCACAGTGACGATCGGCAATGCCCACCCGACGAGGGTTTCACTCAAATAGATGGGCGCATTCCAAGAGCCCCGCAGGAAGGTCGGAGGAACCACCAACTTGTCCATGAACAGGGCAAGGGCGGACCGAATCCCGACCCCGGGATCCTGATCGCCGGCTCCCCGGAGAATCCGGAGCATGTTTCCCTCGCTGCCGCCGGCAATCTGTTCCACCAGCGGTGGCAAGGCGGAAAGGACTGACAGGACAATGCCGACAAGAAGCCAGATCGACCAGCGGCGAGCCAATTCGCCATCACCCACGCGGCGAGCTCGCAGGATCTGGAACACCGGTACAGCCAGCACGATTGCCACCAACGGTATGCACATCGCCGCAAAGCTGAGATGGGTCTGAGCCACGACCGACAATGCAACCAGGCCCACCGGGATCGCCACGCAATCCTTCTGAAGCACCGCCCATGTGGCTACCACAGCCAGGAGAAAGGGGAGCATGTTGGCGTGAGGATTCCACACATCTGTCAGCAGGCCAGAGCCCATTGACCAGCACAGAGCCGCGAGTGCCGTGAGCACGGTGGCGGCCAGCACCGGGCGGGCGTTTCGCCACAGGAGCCATGAAGTCAATGCCACAGAGGCACCGCTGACCAGCGACACTGCGAAGGGCATCCCACCAGAACCGAGAATCGAGACGACGGGAGCCGTCATCCAGAGCATCAGGGCGCCGGGATGGTTGAACGACTCGGCCGTGGCAGATCCGGCTGAGGATGCAGTCGACAGCAGGGGTGTGTGACCACCGAACACTCCACGCGAACGCATCGCGAGAAATGCATCATCGGCCATCGCCAGCCAACCCTCGGAGGATGCTCGTATTCCCACTCCCACGATCACCAGGACCAACAGAGCTGTCGCACCCCAAAAAGCCCACACGAACGGACGCTGCCACTCGTCAGGGTTGCTGTCCGTCATCCGGCTGCTGCGTTGGATCCGACCGCGGGACTGCTGAACCGAATCCATCAATGACCTCCCCTCCATGCCCAAGCTGAAACGGCGCGGTTCGCAGGCGTCAGCATTTTCTGGGCGCTCGTGTGAGCATCTTGCCGCAGCCAATACCCTCGGTCCTCCGCGACATGGCTCCTCATTCTATTCAGGGACCGTCGTTTGAAGTTCTATTCGGGGACTGTCGTTTGAAGGAACTGTGGGACCGTCACTTGAGCAGTGGATCTGGTCTGACTGAAAGGGTGATTCCGATGCTCGAAGTTGTCGGACAGTGCAGATTTCCGGTCACCGCACACATTTCCGGTCACGGCACACAACCGCCGAGCCAATCCATTCCGGCCGCTCATTGATGCTGTGCAAGGCTGATCTCATGCAGGTTCACCTCGTCGATGGCACCTACGAACTGTTTCGGCACTTCTACTCACCAGCAGGTGGGCACACGAACTCGGCGGGTGAGGAAGTCGGCGCAACTCGAGGAGTTCTGCGCACGATCATCGGAATGCTCGGTGACGGTGTCACACACGTGGGTGTTGCCACGGACCACGTGATCGAGTCGTTCCGCAATGACCTGTGGCCCGGATACAAGGATGGTTCCGGGATCGACCCCGATCTGCTCGAGCAGTTTCCATGGCTGGAGGAATCACTCGAAGCCCTGGGCGTGACCGTGTGGCCGATGGTGGAAGTCGAGGCCGACGATGCCCTTGCCGCTGCAGCGAAGGTGGCCGACGCTGATCCTGCAGTGAGCAGGGTTGTGATTGCCACTCCCGACAAGGATCTTGCCCAGTGTGTCCGCGGCGGCCGGGTTGTTCAGTACGACCGTCGATCCGGTCAGTTCCGCGACGCTGATGCAGTGACCGAGAAGTACGGAGTTCCTCCGGCTTCGATACCTGACTGGTTGGCGCTGGTCGGCGACGCAGCCGACGGGTTTCCGGGTCTTCCCGGTTGGGGAGCCAAGTCCGCGGCCAGGGTGTTGAGCCGATATGGAACCGTGGAGGAGATCCCACATGCACCGGGGCAATGGGATGTTCCGAATGTGCGAAGTGCTGCCAAGCTTGCCGCCACGTTGTCGGATCAGTTCGCTGACGCCCTCCTCTTCAAGCGCTTGGCAATACTTGACACCGACGTTGATGTTGGAACCGTGGCCGACTGGCGCTGGAACGGCCCGACGAACGCGTTGGCGCAATGGTGCGACCGGCTCGATGCCGGCGACGTTCTTCGCAAGGCGAACGCTCTCGCCGGCAATCCTGGCTGAAGGGCTGGACTGGCCCGGGGAGTCACAGATGCTCCGGCGTTCGGATAGTGATCAGCCGAAAAGGTCCGTGAGTTCTGCCGGCGTGGTCTGGCTCAGTTGATCGATGGGACACTCCTGAGGTTCCTTGTCCTCGCGCCAGCGCACGAAACGTGCGGGATGGCGGAACCGCAATCCGCTGAAGTTCTCACAGGTCACCTCGACAACCCGCTCGCACCGCAGGGGGATCCACGACGCGGAGGCCTTGCCGCCCGACCAGCGGTTGGGCATCCCCGGAACGCGCACTTCGGCTTCCTGGCTGGACTCGGTCCCGGCCCCTTCGAATCGCCAGGGGTGACCCACCTCGGCGTCATCTTCGAGCGGCCGCAACTCTGCGGCCAGAGTTCGCCGTTGTGAGGCCGAGAATGCACTGCACACTCCCACGTGGTGAAGGACGTTGTTGCCATCAGAATCGGTTCCGAACAGCCCGAGCTTGAGAGAACCCACTCCACCCTTCTTGTGCTCCGAGTAGCCGGCAACCACACAGTCAACCGTTCGGTGGTGTTTCACTTTCACCTGAACTCGTTTGTCGTGTTCGTAGGTGCCCTGAAGTGGTTTCGCCATGACCCCGTCAAAACCCCCGCCGTCAAACCGTTCGAACCAATCCATGGCCAACTGTGCGTCGGTGGTGGCGGGTGTGAGCAGAATCGGCGCCGGTGAGTCCTGAAGCAGTTCCGCAAGTTTGTCGCGGCGGGTCTCCATCGGAAGTGCTCTGAGGTCGAGGTCGTCCAGGGCGAGAATATCGAAGGCAACAAAGTTTGCCGGGGTGCTCCGGGACAACATCTCGACCCGGGTCCTGGCCGGGTGGATCCGTTGCTGAAGCAGATCGAATTCCAGGCCGTCGCCCCCCGGTATCACCAGTTCGCCGTCGATGACACAACGTGGCGGCAACTGCTCGAGGACAGGACCCAGCAACTCCGGGAAGTAGCGACCGAGAGGTTTCTGATTGCGTGAGGTGAATTCCACTTCGCCTTTGTCCCGGAACACAAGGCATCTGAATCCGTCCCACTTCGGCTCATACAGAAAGTCGCCTTCGGGGAACTCCTTGGAAGCTTTCGCCAGCATGGGCTTCACGGGTGGCATCACGGGCAGATCCATCAGGCCTCCTCAGTACCGTTGCGATCAATGCCGGCGAGCACGTGGTCGAGCACTGCGTTCACGTTGTCCCCGATCACGACGTGGTCCTTGACCACCGGTGAGAGCAGGCCTCGTTCGATTGCGTTGTCGAAAAAGGCCAACAGCGAGTCGTAGTAGCCGGACACGTTCAGCAGTCCCATGGGCTTGGGGTGCAGCCCCAGGTATCCCCAGGTGAGCACTTCGAAGAACTCTTCCATGGTTCCGATGCCGCCGGGCAGCGTGAGGAACGCATCGGCTTCCTCGTACATCATTTTCTTGCGGGCGGGCATGTCCGGAACCGTGCGGAGGTCGGTGATTCCTTCATGGCCGATCTCCTTGGACTTGAGCCGTTCGGTCATCACTCCGATCACCCGGCGACCGCCCTCCGAGGCTGCATCGGCAACGATCCCCATCAGTCCGATGCTGCCTCCGCCGAACACGAGGTCCACCTTGCGGGCCGACAGTTCAAGGCCGACCTGCACCGCGGCGGCTGCGAAAGCCGGGTCGTCACCGACCCGGGAGGCGCAATAGACACACAGTGTGGGTGTTCGATCGGTCACGGCGGAAGCGTATCCGCGGGGTCCGGCCCACCGGTACTGCCTTTGGGGATCAGAGGTGATCGCCACTACCTTCTGGGCCATGGAGCACCCGATTCGGGAACGTGTGGAGGACCTTCTTGAGCGCCGCGAACAGGCACTCACCCCCGGTTCCCAGCGTTCAATTGACCGTCAGCATGAACGAGGCAAGCTGCTTGCCCGCGAACGCATCAACTACCTCCTCGACGAGGATTCATTCCACGAGCTCGACATGCTGGCTCGTCACCGTGCGGGCGACGCACTGCCGGATGATCCCTACGGCGATGGTGTGATCACCGGCTGGGGCAGCGTGGATGGCCGGAAGGTGTTCGTGTTCTCCCAGGACTTCACCGTTTATGGCGGAGCGCTGGGGGAGGTGTTCGCCGAGAAGATCCACAAACTGATGGATCTGGCCCTCAAGGTTGGGGCGCCCGTGATCGGGCTCAATGATGGAGCCGGCGCCCGTATTCAGGAGGGCGTGGTTTCCCTTGCCTCCTACGGTGGAATTTTCTACCGCAACGTGAAGGCTTCCGGTGTCACTCCCCAGATCTCGGTGATCATGGGACCGTGTGCCGGCGGTGCCGTGTACAGCCCCGTGATGACCGACTTCACCTTCATGGTCGACGAGACGTCGTACATGTTCATCACCGGACCGGATGTGGTGAGGCAGGTCACTGGCGAGGAGGTGTCGCAGCAGGGACTGGGCGGCGCCCGCATCCACACCTCCACCTCGGGTGTCGCACAATTCATCAGCCCGAATGATGAGTCTGCTCTCGACGACGTGAAGTTCCTGCTCGGGTTTCTTCCATCCAACAACCTGGATGAGGCGCCGATTGAACCAACCGCGGATCCGGCGGATCGTCGTTGCGAAGAGATCTACGACCTGATCCCGGACTCGGCCAACCAGCCCTACGACATGCGTGACATCGTGAAGACAGTCGTGGATGACAACGAGTTCTTCGAATACGCCGCCGACTGGGCCGGTTCGATCACCTGCGGATTCGCGAGGCTCGGCGGCCAGAGTGTGGGCATCGTGGGAAACCAGCCCGCCATGTATGCCGGAGTGCTCGACAGTGAATCCTCCACCAAGGCCGGCCGCTTCGTACGTACCTGCGACAGCTTCAACATTCCGCTCATCACTTTCGTGGATGTGCCCGGGTTCCTCCCCGGTGTCGATCAGGAACACAGCGGGATCATTCGCCATGGAGCGAAACTGCTTTATGCATACTGTGAAGCCACAGTTCCGCGGATTTCGGTGATCACGCGCAAGGCCTACGGCGGTGCCTACGTGGTGATGGACTCCAAGTCCATCGGTTCTGACCTTGCTTTCGCATACCCGACGGCCGAGTTGGCCGTAATGGG